>JAFGRU010000060.1 GCA_016934985.1 Deltaproteobacteria bacterium | reverse complement strand
TGCTCCATAAGAAAGAGTAGCGTAAGTATTGCGAAAATAGGATTGCTTATAAAAAAGTCATTCATATGGTCAATAACAGGCTAACGTTGAGATAAGCGGGCGCGCTGCTCAAGTAAAACTGGTAGCGACTTTTCCGAGAAGCGCCCCGAGGAAAGCGCTCCGCCTTAATTGAATGGTTATGTCTTTTTTAGCGTTCTTTTGAAAAGCTCAAACGACGGTACAAGATATTCCTTTATTTCTTCAACCGAAGTCGAAAATGATTTGAATGGCAGTGACTTCTCAAGATTTTTCAAATCATTTACTGTTTTCTGTAGAAGCATCTTCTTTTCAAGGTCACCATCAAGTTGTCTTTCAAGATGCGCAGCACGCATGTGTATTGACAGACATAAAGCGCCTGCCTTTGTTTGAACGAGCATTTTTTCTTTGGGGTTGTCTTCTATAAGCTTTAGAAGCTCAACATAACGTTGCTCGATATCTTCAATTGTTGGGATTTTAATTTTTTTCATACAAATGGTCGCGACATAACGTTGCGATAACCGGGCGCGCGGCTCAGGTAAAACTGGTAGCGGCCTTTTCGGGAAGCGCGCCGTGGAAATCGCTCCGGTTGATAAAGGGGTTATGTGCTCTTCTTTTTTACCAGAAAAAAATAAGCCAAATACAATATTACCGATATCAAAAACGATATTAATAGTGAAGCAATGATCGGGTGATCTGTCTCTGTGACTTTGATGACTATATGAAGAGGTATGGCCATTACAACCATCAAAATCAAAAAACCAAAAGCCACCCAATCTAGAAAACTCAAGAGCCAATTTACCCCTTTGAATATTGCTTGGATTATATTGGTGATCTTTTTCATTGCCTATTTCGGCACATAACGTTTGAGATAACCGGGCGTGTGGCTCAGGTAAAGCTAGTAGCGGCCTTTTGGAGAAACGCGCCGTGTTAATCGCTCCGGTTGATTGCGGTGTTGGGTGCGTTTTCTGCGATAAGTGATAAATAAAAAGCCATTCGCCAATAAAACCAGCTGGTGGCAGCAACGGCAATGACCAGCGGATGAATAGCGTATATGCCATTTAAAATCGGCAAATATGACTCAGCAGAAGACAAGCTTTTAAACCCCACGGAGGTTTCAATAAAGTTAAATGCCCAAACTGCTGCACCATGGGCAATTCCCAAAACAAGGTAAAACTTAATAAGAAGTGGGAGGCCCAAGATGATAAAGGACTCGATTAGACTCAAAGAAGGGACACCACCAAATGCCTTTTTGCACTTAAGGGTGCCTAAGGTAGTGACAATTAAAATCAGAAATGCCTCAAACCAATATTCGAACCCTGTAGAACCAATAGCAAAAGACCAAAGCACATAGCCCGCAACAGCCAATAGGATATTTGAAATAAGTAGATAATAGAATTTATCGTCAGCTGATAACTTATTATGAGCAATTGCTATTGCTAAATTTTTTGTGTTCCAAAGGTACATTGATTACACCCAACGTTGAGATAAGCGGGCGCGTGGCTCAGATAAAACTGGTAGCAAACTTTTCGAGAACCTGCCGTGGAAATCGCTCCGCCTTAATTGAATGGTTATATTTTCCGTTTCCCCTTTGCCTTCTTTTTACCCGTTGAGAATTTCTGAAAATTTAACTGCTCTTTTCTGTCAAAGGCGCGCATTGCCCTTTGCTGATCATCATAACCAAAATTTTTGTGTTTTTTGGGAGGGTCCCAAACTGAATAAACGATAAATAAAATTAAGGCTCCTAAAAAGAGCGCTGGAAAAACAGGTTTTTCCAAGACGAAGAGGAAAATTGTGAGGATCATGGTAAGAGCAAAGATTCCCTTTAGTACTCTTTCTTTCACAGTTACCCTCAAAATATAACGTTGCTATAACCGGGCGCGTGGCTCAGTTAAAACTGGCAGCGGCCTTTTCGAGAAGCGCGCCGAGAAAATCGCTCCGGTTCATGGATGGGTTAGCGACTTTTTCTATTAAGAATAGGCATCTTTTAGCCAAATGTATTGGCTATCAATTTTTTGGAGTATATTGCCGTCAGGATCTTCTCCTGGTTGGAATTCAATAGCTGCATTAATTATTTCTTCGATTGTATGGTCTTTTTCATAAGGGTAACCAAAAACATACTTGGGATGATGTTTTTTTATCTGTTTAAGAATCTCAAGCCCTACCTTTTTGTTCCCATGCAGAATATGATAGGTACCCAATGTCAAAACCGCCCTGGTACTGGTTGCAATAAAATGTTCTAATCCTTGAAATTCCTTATCATCCGGATGATGCCTAATAGAAAATATCTGGATTTTCCAGTCATCTATGATGGTGTCAGGATAGTTTTTCTCCGACATGACAAATATTAATGCCTTATTTTCATTACTATTTGAAAATACTAGGTTATTTGAAAGCATCCAGTTGCCAGATGCAAATGAGGATGAATCAGCCCTTAGCTCTTCAAAATAATGATGGCTTGCAATGAAGTGCCAAATTGCAAACGGAAGAAAAATAATATTGATGCTAAGTGAAATCCAAAAAATGTATTTTTTCATGATGTAGGTCCGTCTGCTAACGACTGAACTAAGCGGGCGCGCTGGTAACGCGGAGAAGCAGCGAGAGTATCGAGAAACGCCCAGCGTAATTCGCTCCGCTTGAGTGAACTGGTTATGTTTTCTTCCCAAGTGAAAAAACCGCCTATCGAACACCCCCTAGACCATGGTGAAACTACATTTCTGTATCATAATCAACTCCGCAACTTGGGCATTTTTTCATTGCCTCTGGAATGTGAAAATAGCTCCCTCTCAAGCCCCCCGTTGTTCTACCAATAAAATTTCCACATTTGGGGCAGCGTATACCATGAAAACTATATATCCCAACAGCAACTAAAAACGAAACGAACGGGACATAGTAAATAATTTTCAAAAAATAATTATTCGTTTTTCCAGACAAATCCAACAGAAATTCAATAACCGTACATACCCAAGAGCCAACCACAGCGACGGCAAATTTTCTATGAACCTGATTCAACTTATCTCTTATGGTCATTTTATATAATTGGATAGGTCTGTAACATAACGTTGCGATAACCGGGCGCGTGGCTCAGATAAAACTGGTAGCGGCTTTTTCGAGAAGCGCCCCGAGGAAATCGCTCCGGTTCATCATTTTGTTGGGAAATTTTTTAAAGAATTTTCCGACTCAGTTTATTTGAAAATATCTCCATACCATGAAGAAGTAATGAGCGGTCAAGAAAATGGAAACGGCGGGAGGCAGGTGTGCCACGTAGGGTCATACCACAAAAAACGATTTCACCACGATTACCCGGATGTACAATCCACGCGAAAACCGGCCCGCCACTAAAACCGCTAAACGTTTCCAAATTATTTGTGTCAAATACCTCAAGTACGTGAAGATGATCTGACTCGGATGCCCCCACGTACCGCCCACAAAGCGTCAATCGATGGTTAGCCAAAGCTTCCTGCTGGTAATCTACACATGAATATTCATTTGGATACCCCACAACATACATTTCAGCTATGTCAGCTTTTGATAACCAATCGCCTAATGCAAGGTCAAGATTAATAAGTTGGGCCTCACCGACCTCAGTGTCATTGATTTTGGCCATGTCAATTTCAATGGCAACAAAGTCTGCGAAATCGTCAGGAACATCTGAACTTGATACAAAAAAATAGTTTTTCAAAGGTAAAACACGTTGCGAGGTGTCAGTGGGGAAAACACAAATAGGACTACAGTTCTCTGGACTGTGAGCATGGCGTGCCGTTAATACAAATGCCCGACCTTTATACCCAACGAGGAAAAGTGACCCTCCGGTTGAATAAGGGCAATCCGTGATATCCGTTTCAAATACGAGTGGTTGGACGGAAGGTAAGATGCGAAGAATAGCTTCAGGTATCACAGATTATACCTCTATGGTCCCCCAACGTGGAAATAACCGGGCGCGTGGCTCAGAAAAAAATAGCAGCGAGTTTTTCGGGAAACGCGCCGAGAAAATCGCTCCGGTTCATGGGATTGTTGGAACCTCGGAGCTGCTAACTTACTAAATTTGCTGGAAAAAATCCAATGAAACGGTCTGACTTTAAATCTGCACAAAACGAAAATCAGGATCGGCAAGCTTGGCAAAGCAGGGGAAAAGCTGGCTACGAAGAAACAAACGGCCAAGCTTGCTGAAACCCAAACTCGAAATCAAAGGGACAGTGATTGTTCGCAAACACACCGCAAACCTGAAAACCAAACCCAAAATCACCTTTCAATTTCGCTGGAATTAACAATAGCAAGTCATTCCAACATAGTGTAGGCGGACTACTTTCCGTATTGTTTTGCGGAATGGTTAGCCCGATTCGTTTAAATTCAACCAGTTCCCCGTTTAAAGTTTGCAGGTCTTAAGGGAAACTACAGGATAGCCCTGCCCTTTTTTCCTTCAATTCTCCAATGGTTCCGATCTGCATCTAACAGGCTAAAAACACACGACTTTTTCAGCCCCCCCCCGGAGATGAGAAAAATATGCGGAAATCCTTGCCCAAAAGTTTGCAGATCATTAATAATTATCATGTAAATTATCACTATAGCCGCTGTTTTTCCAGGATTAAATTGGCACGTCTTAATAAAATGGACCCCTCCAGATTGGCAACTATACCCACCGGTAGGAAAATCCCCTACAAAGCATAAAAAATGCTGATTTTTCAAAAAGATGCGCTATCATTCAAGCAGAGTCGCATTTCTCCTTATCTGTTTCAAAAAAGGTTTTTCCGGAAAATCCGGCATCACGATCACCAAAAGGACGTACGCATGAGACTTGCGCTGATCGGTCTGGGTCGGAATGCCCAGTACCAGCTGACCGCAATTGCCCGCACTCACGGAGTGAAGGTAGTCGACGCTTACGGCCTTTCTCCCGAAAGAGGCAAAAACCTGGGCATCAATGTGCGTTTTCACCCGACCCTGCAAAGCATTTTAAAACATTCCGATGCCGATATCTTCGTAATTTCAACGCTGGCCCATCTTGAAATCACCCGAGCCCTGCTGGAAAACGGCCGCGCTGTCCTGATTGACAAACCCGAGTGTGTCGATAACCAGGAACTTGACTCCCTTGCAACCCTGGCCAATGCCAGGAACGTTTTCATCTATCTTGCCATGCACGCCTGTTTCGCCCCCGAGGTTCGCTGGTGGCTGGAACAGTGTTGCGAGGCGAAATACCATCTTGGCGAACTCATCCGTTTTGAATCCGGCTGTTATGATCCCTACGTTATTCACGGGAAAATCAGGTCCCAGGCCGGCGACTGCCGGGGATCATGGTTTGAAGGTGGAAGCGAGGCCCTGGGTGTGGTGGGTAGTTTTGTCGATGCTGAAAGTATGGAAGTCAGCCACAGCACCCTCGCCAAAGTTCCCGCGCCCGACAACCGCGATATCCGGGGCAAAGCAAGTTTCAGTTTCACACACCGGCACGGCTGCGGGGATGGGCAAATCGAGACCAACTGGACTTTGGGACTGGAGCGAAAAATCACCCGCCTTGTATACGAAGGCGGCGACATAATACTTCACCACTCAAAAGAGGCTGTTTTTCTCTGCCGAAACGGCAGATATACCCTTTTGAAGGACCTTCGCAACCGCTTACATCGGCAAACCAATCGTTACTGCGGCCTATTGGCCGATGTCCGGAACCGGCTGAAATCCAGTCATGGCAACATGGATTATGCCCGTCCTCTCCACCGCCTCCTTTTTGAAGCTGCGGAAAAAGGCCATTCGGATCGATATACAACCCGGTCTTGAAATTTCCTTAACATGTTTGCTCTCTTCCAAAGATCTACGCCTCCCAACGCCCTGCTGTCCCATCAAGTCCAAACAATTCATCAGCCCGGATTTCGCGGACTTTTTTTATGGCCGCAAGGCAAAACTTCAGAGTATATTGCAACTGACACGAAAACATGCGTAACTACCAGAAATTGCAAGGCAGAGTTTTTCAGCAACCGCTATCACCCTGCGCTATAATGAAATATAAATTTAACACGGTTCAGGATCAGGGCCTTGCAGCAAACCTGGCGGCGTTTCAGCTTTTGAAATGGGTAGTACACAGCCATCCGCCACAAAGTGGATAGTTTAGTATCTTCTTTATAAATGGAAGATGAAATGTTCGCAGGAGCCGAACCTCTTCTCAAAATAACCCGCCTATTCCGAGTCCTCTGGATTCTGTTATGGCTGCTGCTGTTCTGTTCCAGCCTGCAGGCCGCCGACTACGGCTTCACCCTTGATTTCGAGGAGGGCAACCTGCGCGGCTGGACGGTTTCAGGACAGGCTTTTGATAACCAGCCGACTCTAGACGACAATCCGACCGCCCGCGGCCGGGGACAGTCCGCCCGCCAGGAGGGCCGCTACTGGATTGGCACCTATGAAAACTTCCAGGGCAAACGCGGTCAGAAAGCCGGCACCGTCCAGGGGGATGGCCCCATAGGAGCTCTTACTTCCAAACGTTTTACCATCCCCCAAGGGACTCTCAGCTTTTTGGTGGGTGGCGGCAGCGACACCCAGCGTCTGGGCGTGGAATTCTGGGTCAAAACCCGCCAGACTCAAGAATTCGATTCCGACCGCGTCTATCAGGCAGCCGGTCAAAATTCGGAAAGAATGCGCCGGGTGACTTGGGATCTGACACCTTTTGCAGGGAAAACGGGATTTATCAATATCGTCGACAACTCATCCGCAGGGTGGGGACATATCAATGTCGATGATTTCCGCTTTACCCCAAAGAGCAGCCGCCTGGAAGCTGCACAGCCCCCTATTGATACAGCGGAACGCAGGCCGCCTGCTGAACGGGCCAGAGTTCCCTCTCTGATCAACCACCAAATCGAAGAAGCGGAAGAGTTGCTCAACGCTGCCAGCCTCACTCTGGGGCGGTTGGATAAACGCGAATCCGATCACCGGCCGGGAACCGTCCTTGAGCAGGCGCCCCGCGCCGGAACGCTGCTCCCTTTGAAAACTGCCGTCGACGTGACCGTTGCAACACCCGTTTACGTGACAATGCCTAAACTTATCGGCAAGGACATTGCCATTGCCGAAGAGATTATAAATACCCAAAGGCTCAGGTTGGGTTCAATTAAAGAGACGCCTTCACCCGAAAAAGCCGGCATCGTTCTGGGGCAAAGGCCACCTGCAGGGAAACGGGTTGTCGCCAATACGGAAGTCGATCTTGCAGTTGCCCGCCCGGAATGGGTCCGGGTCCCCACTTTGATCGGAGAAGAACCGGGAAAAGCCGAAGAAATGCTGATGGCCGGCCGTCTGGCACCTGGTAGTGTTCAGACCCAGGAAGCACCGAGAGAAACCGTTGTCGTTATTTCCCAGGACCCCGCTGCCGGCACCAGGGTCCCGGCTGGCAGCCAGGTGAATTTTGTGATCGCAACCCCGGCCATGATCATGGTCCCCAATCTCATCGGCCTCGATTTGAACAGGGCGGAGGGCATCCTTGAAAAAGCAGGCCTGCGAAAGGGGGATGTGACAAAACGCACGGTGGCGAGACCGGCCGGGACAGTTGTTGAGCAAAACCCCCCGTCAGGAGTCAAGGCCCCGTATAATTCAGCCGTCCGGGTTGCGGTCGCCGAAGGCCTGCCCCCCGCGATCATGCCCGATCTGATCGGCCTGCCCTTGAAAAAAGCCTTGGCGACCCTCCAGAAGCTCAACCTTCCAACCGGCGATATCTCCCGCAAAGGGTCGGACCGCCCTGTCGACACAGTGCTGGGGCAAAAGCCGGGGCCAGGTGCCGCTGTCGAGGTGGGAACGATTGTCAACCTGTCCGTCGCCCGGGAAAAGAAAGATGACGCTTTAATCTGGGGAATTTTCGGCGCTGTCATGACGGGCATTGGCGTTGCCGGCGGGTTGTGGTTGCGAGGCAGGAAGAACAGGCCTGTACCCAAACCTAGGGCGGACTTCTCCGTCACCCCCAGGACAGATCCCGGGCACCGCACCCTGCTGGCGGAAGGATCACTTTTCAAGAGGGATGGACTCCGGATCCGGACATTAGGGGATGACGGCAAACACACCCTGATCCGTGAAGCAAAAGATCTCTTCCAAAAACCGCAAAAGGAATAATAATTATGAAAACCTCCGCCCTGACCTTAAAGGAATTTTTCCGTTTTGGACGCGAAAACCTCTCCGATCAGGTGCTCAAACAGCTCGAAGCAACCAGCAACTTTTCCGACTTGAGAAAAAAGTTGGGCCAAACCCTTCGAGCCCTGCACTGGCCGGGGGCCTTCGATCTGGTCATAGATTCCCTGGGCAAGCTGCTGGAGGGCATGGACCTTTTCCACATCATGACCGACGCCTGGCAGGAAGATGCAGATTTCAAAGAATTTTCCGATCCGGAGGAATATCCTGCCAACGAAACCGTACTTGTCCCCCTGGCAAATCATGCCATTCGTTCGGAACATCACCCCGCCCTGGAGCTTCTCCTCGGTGACAAACCCCTGGGGCACCTGGATATCAGAATTGAGCTGACTCTGAAACTGACCGGCTTCATTCTGGGAATCACCCAGGGGAGAATCGAGTCAATCCAAACCGGAACTCTGAGCGGCGCAGGGGGTATTTTTTGCGAAGGTGTTCAGCTGATCTACAAAGAATCCGGGGAAATTGAAATCCCCGGCAAGATTGTTTGCAGCAAAGAGAAAGAGCCGGTCATCACCTGAAAAACCCCGGGAGCTTGTCGGACTTGGGGGATCGTAACGAGAAAAGGGGCAATCATCAGGAATGACCATGAAAAAAAAGATTTTTTTACCCGGGCCTTTTCGTCATAATCGAACCATCTTTTCACTTAAACAGCTAAACGGGTAAATCCATGTTTGGAATAGGAATGCCGGAATTACTTCTGATTCTGGTCGTGGCCCTGGTCGTCATCGGCCCCAAAAAGCTGCCGGACCTCGCCAAGGCCCTGGGCCGGGGCCTGGCCGAATTCAAGCGGGCCGCCGACGAGGTTAAATCGGCGGTCAATGACGGTATGGAAGAAGCGGAAAAACCCCCCATCGAAAAAAAGCCATCGCTGCCGGACCCTTTGCATAATGCCGAGGGGGATGAAGGGGACCCTTATGAAATGGGCGAACCGGAAGAAGAGGGTAATACTGAGAAGACAAAACCGGGAGACCGCCAGTGAATGATCCTCAACTTCCTCTGACCGCCCATCTTGAGGAACTCAGAAAACGGCTCATCGTTTCCGGGATTGCCTGGCTGGTGGCCTTTTTTGCCTGCTACAGCTTTTCGGAACAATTTTTTCACTTTATCGCAAAACCGGTCCGCGCCGCCCTCCCCGAAGGCAGTTCCCTGGTTTTCATTCATGCCACCGAACCCTTCTTCACCTACCTGAAAATCGGTGCCCTGGCTGCCGTTCTCGTCGCCCTGCCGGTCATTCTCTGGCAGGGGTGGGTTTTCGTCGCGCCGGGACTCTACGCCAGGGAAAAAAAATTCATCATTCCCTTTGTCATTTCCGGCTGCGTGTGTTTCGGTGTCGGGGCCTATTTCGGCTTCAGGCATGTCTTCCCGGTGATTTTTTCTTTTCTGGTCAGCTACGGAACGGCGACCGGAGAGATAAATGCCATGTTGTCCATGGGCGCCTATCTGAGCCTGTGTACCCGCCTGCTGATCTCCTTCGGACTGGTTTTCGAGCTGCCGGTGGTGGTTTTTTTCCTTTCCCGCATGGGTATTGTTGATGCCCCCTGGCTGGCCTCAAAGCGCAAATTCGCCATTGTCCTCGCTTTCGTCTTTGGCGCCGTGCTCACCCCACCCGACATATTTTCCCAGACCGCCATCGCCCTCCCTTTTATTCTGCTCTATGAGGTTAGCATCTGGGTGGCACGGATTTTCGGACGCGCCAAAAAGGATCAGGCCAGCCAAAAAGAAGAATAAAAGGTAAAAAGCTCAGGGAACCGTTGCCAGTTTTTTGAAATCGATCCCCTGCGCATAGCTTTTCAGATCGTCTTTACTGACGTCGCTGCCGTCGATAACGATAAAGAAACGGTTGGCAACAACAAGCTGGATTTCGCCTTCGCGGTTGGCGGCATCATATTTGACGATGGCTTTCTCGCCGTTGATTTTTTCCAGCTTGCCGCCGTCCGCCGTAGCAAACATGGGATTGGAGAACATCATCATCACCCCCTGCATCATGGGTGAATCGGTAATAATCTGAATGTCTACCGAGCTAGAGTCTTTGCTGTATGCCCGACTGGCAGCCACAGCACCCCCCATCATGGCGCCACCGGAGGCCTGGGAACTGGCGGGCTCTGCTGTCCAGCCGCTCAGGGGTTCCGGCAGAAAGGCTTCAAGACCCTCCCCTTTCATCTGCTGGATCAGCTGTACGGCATAGTTGAGGCTTTCAACAGCACTACCATGTTCCCCTTTTTGGTAAGATTTGAGGCCTTCGTTAATGGAGTCCGTAACATCGTCGGCACCGGCAAAGGCTGGAATAAGCAGAAAAACTGCCAAAAACGCGCAACACCATACTTTAATCATGTTCCATTTCGACATATGAGTTCTCCTTTTTACGCAAAAGTGGGGGAAATATTCTCACAGGGATAAATAAACTTCATTCCGGCAAAAGAATTACATTTTTTTCATATTTGAGACAAGATTAAACTTTCGTTTCGCCGAAAAAGGTTGGTTGCCAACGTGAGCCCATGACCATTTCAATCCTGGAGGATTTTGACGCGGGCAAAGCCGCCGCCGGGGGTCCGCATATTGGTGACCTGCCCCTGGAAAAGGCGCGCCAGAATTCCCAGGGCTTTATCCCGGTAGACGAAAAGGCGGAAATCGGTTTTCAGGGTCTCATCAGTTTGCGTTGGCGTCAGTGACGGAGGAACGAATTTCTGTACCAGGGTCTCTTCCGGTACAAACTCATCAAAACGCTTGCGCGATATTTTTTTCCCCAGAATAACGCCCCGGCTACCGAATTTGGTGAGCGGTTTGAGAACCCAGTCCCCTTTGTTTGACCAGATATCTTCCGCATCGAGATCACTCATGAGGTGGGACTCAAGAATGGTTTTAATAAGGATTTCCCTTTCGGCAGAAGGCACCTGAAACTGGCGCAGATACTTTTCATCGGACCACAGGGCCAGCCGTCGCTTATCTGCCAGCAGAGCGTAGGTGCGGGGGTTGGGCGTCAGGCAGACCCGCCCCGCCAGATAGCCTTCCCGCAATCCCCGCATCGGCTCCGTTTCCAGATAAAAATCGGTATGACGGTTATAGATGAGATCGACCTTCTCGTGGTCGTGAAAAACACCTTGCGCCGAGGCTTTAAGCTCATCGGGATCGAGAATGCAGGTTTTAATTCCCATCTCTTTGAAAAGGTTGGCAAAGCAGACCATTTCCGGGTAGAGGAACTGCTCCTCAGGCTTTTCATCCAGAATAACAATGGCGTCGGGAGGATTCATTGCGCCGGAAAAGCGAAAAAACTCACTGAGAAACATATCTCGAAGATTTTTTTTGTCTTTTTCCGCAGGTTGGCCAAGATCGGCCCTCAACCACGGCAGCAGCGCGCCACCCGCGTTGGTATTGACTTCGATGAGTTTGGGCCCATGCTCCGTGAGATGGAAATCGTAACCCATCATGACCGAGTCGTGCCCGGGATCTAAGCGGGCGCTTGCCGGAATGCCGTTGGCCACAAAATTCTGGTAAAGAGGATTGTGACTGAGCCGGTATAGAGCCCTGACACAGCGCAACATGGTTTTCAGGTGCCCGGCGGACAGGGTCGCAAAGGCGGTGCTGACGGAATGCTCCGGCGCGGGCTGGCTTTTTTGTTTGGAAGTGCAATCTTGGTCCATGACTCTGTCTTTTATTATTCGAGCTGCCAAATTGAAATCAGATTTTATTATGCCAGAGCAGGCGAAAATAACAAAGGCCGGCACTTTTTTCTTCCTTAAAAAAGCCCTTGCTAAAGGAGTTTGCTGTTTGCTGCTCTGATTCTGATATAATTAAGCACGATAAGTCGAACCAACTATATCAATAAACAGGGCGGCCATGGAAAACCCCCAGGAACTACGGCGCATCAAAGACTGGCCCGAAGCGGAAAGACCGAGGGAAAAACTCCTGGCCAACGGCCCCGAAAGCCTCTCCGAAGCGGAGCTGCTGGCCATTGTCCTGCGCACGGGAGATGCCTCCTCCAAGCAGAGCGCCCTCGATCACGCCCGTCTGCTTCTCTCCCGTTTCGGGTCGCTCCGCAAGCTGGCTTCAGCGACTATTGCCGAAATCTGTGAAATAAAAGGGATCGGCAATGTCAAAGCGGCCCAGATCAAGGCGGTTTTCGAAATCGCCCGGCGCTTCGGACAGAATGCCTTTCGCAAGGGCTCCCCTTATACATCATCTGATATAGTTTACGAACACTTTCGGGAAAGGCTCGTCGACCTGGCCAAAGAAAAATTTCTGATTCTCATGCTCGACAGCAAGAACCGGCTGCTGCGGGAAATGGAAATTTCCGTCGGCAGCCTCACGGCCAGTATTGTTCATCCCCGCGAGGTTTTTGCCCCCGTTCTGCGCGAATCGGCCGCCTCCATTATCCTCGTCCACAACCATCCTTCCGGCGATCCCAAACCAAGCCGGGAGGATATCGAAATTACCGGCAGGCTCCGCAAAGCCGGGGAACTGCTGGGCATCCGCGTTCTCGATCACATCATTATCGGCACAGAAGGTTATACCAGCTTCGCCGATCAAGGATTTATGGACGCATCCTCCAGTTCCATGTAAGATAAATTGAAACTGTTCAGCGCATTGACCGATGGGCTCATACTGCCCATTCCAAAGGCCACATAATGAAAGATTTTTGTTTTTGGTGTAAGGTGTTAGGCCTTACTCCCCTTGTACCGCAGCCGGAGCGGAAGAGACATTTTGAGAAAAAAACGGGCAGTTGAGCGGTGTTTGCGAATTCTGACCGTCCTCAAAATGGCTCTGGAGCGCAGGAAACCCAAAGGGCAAGGTACGGGGTGTCCTTTTTCTGCTTTCTCTTTTTAGACAAGAAAAAAGAGTAAGGTGTCGTCCGGGGACGCAACCCCGGTGCTGCAAACGCCATTTCCATGGGCGAAACGAGTCCTGGCACTGAAGAGTATCGATAAATAAAATGACCCGCTTCGGGTCATTTAGCATTTTTCATGGAGTCTCGTCCTTTATGTCCCAAAATACCAAACCTGAGCTTCTGGCACCGGCAGGCAGCCTCGAAGCCTTCTTCGCGGCCATGGAATCAGGGGCCGATGCCGTCTATTGCGGCACCAAAGAGTTTTCCGCGCGGGCCAAGGCAAAAAATTTCACCCTTGCCGAACTGGAAAAGATGACGGCCTATGCCCATAACCGGGGTGCCAGGCTTTTTGTGACCATCAACAGCCTGATCAAGGAAGCGGAGCTGCCGCAGGTGGTTGCTCTTCTCGCTGATCTTGAAGCGATGGGCGTGGACGCCCTGATCCTCCAGGATCTGGCGGTCTGGCGCCTAGCCAGAAACTTTTTCCCGGGGTTGAAACTGCATGCCTCGACCCAGATGACCATTCATAACAGCGCCGGTGTCCAAATGCTCGAAAAAATGGGCTTTTCCAGGGCCGTCCTGGCACGGGAACTGTGCCTGGAGGAGATCGCACAAATCCGGCGAAACACCTCTCTGGAACTGGAACATTTTGTTCACGGCGCCCTCTGCTTTTCCTTTTCCGGGCAATGTTATTTCTCCTCCTTCCTGGGCGGCAAAAGCGGCAACAGGGGGCGTTGTGCCCAGCCATGCCGGCGCCTCTACCGCGCCCAAAAGCAGCAGGGCTACTATTTTTCCACCAACGACCTGTCGGCCATCGATCTGTTGCCGGAACTGGAAAAAGCTGGAATCTGCAGCTTCAAAATTGAAGGACGAATGAAAAGCGCCGAGTATGTCGCCAACGTCGTTTCCGCTTACCGCAAGATTCTGGACGCCCCTGCCGGTGCCCGCACAGATGTTATGAAAGAAGCCAAAGAGCTGCTGAAAAGCTCCTTCGGCCGGCTGCCGACCCGGGGTTTTCTGGCCGGCCCCGAACCGACGGATATCGCCAGTCCCTCGGTCAAAGGTTCAACAGGACGTTTTCTGGGCGAAATTACTGCGATCAGGGGCAAGAACATCAGCTTCAAAACCAAAGACTGTCTCTTCGTCGGCGATCGCCTCCGAATTCAGCCCAAAACGGATCGATCGGGACGTGGGTTCACAGTCAAACAATTGCATCAGGGGAAAAAGATTATCAAAAGGGCAGCGGCCGGAAGCTTCATTTCTCTTCCCACGCCCTTCAGCGAACAGCTGAAAACCGGGGATGCGGTTTTCAAGGTTTCATCGGAACAGGCCTTTACCATGAGTGAGGTGGCCTGCCGCCGTAAACTTGAAACTTTTGCAACCGTACCTGAGAACATCGACCTTCACATCGACATAGCCGAGGGGCAGTTCACTATCCGGGGGGAAAATGCTTCAGCGGTTTTGACAAAAACCTATGCCGTGGAAACTTTCGGGGCGGAAAACCAGCCTTTGAAGCCCGCAGCCTTAAAACAGGTGTTCGCCAAAACCGGCAACAAGGGTTGGAATCTCAACTCTCTGGAGACAGGAATCCTGCCTGCCGTGGTCATCCCGCCAAGCCGCCTCAACGAAATCCGCCGCGAATTTTTTCAGGAGTTTTACCGGGCCTGGCAAAGCACACGGGAAAAACGGAAAAAGCAGCACATCAAAGAGGCTTTGGACGCGCTTCTGCCGGCATCACGATCGTCCGAGGGAAAAATAGAGCGGAGAATTACTCTTGCCGTGTCCAGTTTTCGGGATGTCCACGCCCTCGGCAATTCGGATATAAATCGTATTGTCCTCCCGCTGACTGGCGAAAATTTCCATGCCGCCCTTCAGGCCGGGAAAAGCCTGGCCGGCAGGGAAGACCGTGTGATCTGGAGCATTCCTTTCGTCCTTTTCGACCCGGCCTGGGAAACCACCCGCAAAATGATCGCTGATCTGGCGGCCCGAAGGTTCAGGAATTTTCAGATCAATAACCTCGGCCACCTGGCCCTTTTTGAAGATCCCTCCCAGTTACAACTCATATCCGGTTACCGTCTTTTTGCCCTGAACAGTCAGGCCTTGCTGGGCTGGAAAGAGCTGGGCGTGGCCGAGGCCACTCTCTACGTCGAGGATGACCGCGCCAACCTTGAGGATGTACTAAGCCGGGAGTTAGGTCTGTCCACCTCCCTGGTCATTTACGCCTCCATTCCCCTCATCACCTCGCGAATAGCCATCCGAAAGCTGCGTCCCGGTCAGGCAGTTCATTCAGACACCGGTGATGCCTTCCGCACCCGCAAGGAGGCTGGTCTGACCGTACTTTCTTCCGATACCGATTTTTCCCTGCTGGGCAGGGAAAAAGAGTTGGAAAAATTCGGCTGCCATTCTTTCGTTATCGACCTGAACCATACCGGGCCATTCTCCCCCAAAGGGAAAACCGTACTGGCGGCATTGCGAAAAGGAGGAACGGTGCCGGAGACATCCCCCTTCAACTACAACCTTGGCCTGGAGTAAATTCCTAATCTCAGCCAAACAGACTGACGGCCAGGGAAGCGGCAATACTCCACATGACAAGGCCGACGGACATATCCAAGACTCTCCAGGTCATCGGCCGCCCGAAAGCAGGAGCCAGCAGGCGCCCGCCATAACTCAAAAGAAAAAACCATAAGAATGAGGCCGTCGCGGCCCCAACCCCGAAAATAAAACGGCCATCATCGGCGAAACGACCACTGATGCTGCCAAGAAGGACGATGGTATCGAGATAGACGTGGGGATTCAGGAGGGTGACCGCCAGGGTCGCCACAACAACCCTGGCCCAGGAACTCTTCCCGTCTTTTTCCGCTTTCAAAACATCACCGCAAAAAGCCGAATGAAAAGCTTTCAGACCATAGGCAAAGAGGAAAATTGCCCCTCCCAACGCGGCAATTCGGGTCAAAGCCGGGTTGGACGCGACGATACTGCCGACACCGCATACACCTGCCATAATCAGAATCGCGTCGCACAAGCTGCAGATCAGAGTAATGGTCAAAAGATGGCTGCGCCTTATACCGTGGGAAAGGACAAAGGCATTCTGCGCACCTATGGCGATAATCAGGCCGGCTCCCGCACCCAAGCCCTGAAAATAAGCTGTTAACATTGGTATCCTCTGTGGTTTGGACAAGTGTAGGGCGGCGCCAATAAAAAGTAAAATTAATTATTTTACCTATCTATTAAATTTGCTAATATTTTCATATGTTCGATTATAAACTTCTTGAGGCGTTGGCTATGGTGGTTCAGGAAGGCGGGTTTGAAAAAGCCGCCAGGGTTCTGGCCATTTCCCAGTCAGCCGTATCCCAGCGGGTGAGACAACTCGAAGACAGGGTCGGACAGATCCTGTTGTCACGCGGCAGCCCCCCGCAAGCAACTCCTTTGGGCCGGGTGATGGTCAAACACTACCGTCAGGTCAAACTCCTGGAAGACAATTTTTTCGAGACCGCTTCTGAAGCCTTAAAAACGGATTTCACCTCCCTGGCCATAGGCGTCAACGCCGACAGTCTCGCCACCTGGCTTCCAAAAGCGACACAAAATTTTCTGGCAGAGGGAAAAGTGGTCTTCGACCTCCATGTCGATGATCAGGATGAAACCCACCGCTTGTTGAAAAACGGCAAGGTGGTGGGCTGCATCAGCACTTCCGACGCCGTCATGCAGGGATGCCGCGTTGACTACCTCGGCTGCATGATATATCGCCTTGTCGCCAGCCCGGATTTCGCTACACGCTGGTTTCCAGCAGGTGTGACACGGGAGGCAGTCGAAAAAGCGCCGGGAATCCTTTTCAACCGCAAGGACATGTTGAATCAACATTTTTTCCGGACCCTGCTGGGAGACATAAATTTTTCCGGCCCAACGTTTTTTGTGCCGTCGTCGGAAAGTTTTGTCGATATTATTGTCTCGGGACTGGCCTATGGACTGGTACCGGACCAGCAGAGTCAATCCTTTCTTGAGACGGGGGAACTCGTGGAACTGACTCCCGAGTTACAGTTGCCGGTGCAACTCTATTGGCACTGCTGGAGTATTGACTCCGATATTCTCAAAAAGCTTACCCACTGTGTGGTCCAGGGTGCCTCCGAATGGCTTTGATATTCATTAGAGTTTTCTTTAAGCTTTGCATACCGCCCCGGCTGGGTTATGGTGTTGTCATGTCTTTGACTCTGGGCCCGTGAGCTGGATTTAACAGCCGGCAATAGAGCCGGATTGGCCCAGAAAACTGCGGCAGCCAACCCTTTTTTCCATCAGGGCCACGGAAGAAAACCATTTATAAACCTTTTTCAAGCTTATTTTCGGCTGATACTCTCCTTCGGGAACAACTCTTGAACATAGAAAATGACTATTAAATAGAAATGTCATCAGGCAATTCACAGTTTGTGGGAGGATGTTTTGGGATCTGGAAAAACCGGTGAAAAAGTCGATTTGTCAAAATTCGATGCCATCCTGTTTGATCTTGACGGCGTTCTGACCGGGACCGCCAGGGTTCACGCCAAATGCTGGAAAAAAATGTTTGATGAGTATTTGGAAAAGCTGGCCCGGAAGACCGGTGAGCCGTCTGTTCCTTTTGACGCTGACGCGGACTACAAGTTGTATGTGGATGGCAAACCCCGCATGGAGGGCGTGCAAAGTTTTCTCGAATCCCGCGGGATCGATCTGCCTTTTGGCAGTCATGACGATGCACCAGACCAGGAAACAATCTGCGGCCTGGGCAACCGCAAAAATGAATTTTTCCGCGAGGTCCTGGCAGAAGACGGGGTTGACGTTTTTCAATCTTCAGTTGATCTGACCCGAAGGCTTTTAGAAAAAGGCATTCGCATGGCGGTGGTTTCTTCAAGCAAAAACTGCGAAGCGATTCTGGATGCTGCCGGCATCAAAGACCTTTATGAGTTCTGGATCGACGGCAATAAAGCCCTGAAGCTCAACCTGCGCGGCAAGCCTGAGCCTGACACCTTCCTGAAAGCAGCTGAGATGATGGGGGTAGAACCTGCGCGGGCAGTAGTCGTTGAGGATGCCATTTCAGGGGTACAGGCCGGGCACAAAGGGAAATTCGGCCTGGTCGTTGGCATCGCCCGCCATGGTGACGCCAAGGCCCTGTCGGAAAACGGCGCTGATATTGTTGTTGCAGATTTGAAGGAATTTCTTTAAAAACAGGGGAATATGGGAGTAAAGCCACGACTGGAAGCGCTTCCCACCCCCATTAACAACAAAACGGCAATAAGCTTTTCGAGAGAGGCGAACGCTCGATGATCCGAGCCAAAAGTATCAATCCACCCCACCACATCTACCCGGTCGATGAATGGAAAATCGTCGAAAAGAAGTTTTATCCCCGCTTTCTCGCCCAGACGGAGACCATTTTCTCCGTTTCCAACGGCTATCTCGGCATGCGAGGCAATTTTGATGAGGGAACACCGTCCTTTCAGAACGGAACCTTCATCAACGGTTTTTACGAATCATGGCCGATCACTTATGGTGAGGAAGCCTATGGGTTTGCCAAAACCGGCCAGACCATGCTCAATGTCGCCGATTGCAAGATCATCAAGCTCTATGTCGATGACGAACCTTTTTACCTGCCAACCGCAAATCTGATTCGTTTTGAAAGAGTCCTCGACATGAAAGAGGGGTCTTTAAATCGCGAAGTCATGTGGGAAACACCCTCGGGAAAGATTGTTCTGATGGAATCCCGCCGCCTGGTTTCCTTCAAATACCGTCACCTGGCAGCCATCTCCTATCGCGTTACCATTCTTAATGAAGAGGCCCCCGTCGTCATTTCATCCGAAATGATCGGCAATCAAACCAACCAGGTCTCCTCTGGCGACCCACGCCAGGCTAAAGGTTTTGACGGTGAGGTCCTTGATACGGAAAAATACTATACCCGCGACCAGCGCGCCATGCTCACTCAAAAGGCCCGCAACAGTAAAATGACCCTGGTTTGCGGCATGGACCATGTTTTTGAAACCGACTCCCCCTTCAAATGCCAGGTTGAAGGCAACGCCCAGAACAGCCAGGTGATATACGCGGTCGACGCCCAGCCGGGCATCCCCATCGAAATGACCAAATTAATCGCTTATCACACCTCCCGCAGCGCCTCTGGTGATGAGCTCTGCCAACGGGCGGAAAGAACCCTGGACGCCGCCCTTGAGCACGGTTTTGAAAAAATCCTTGAAGGACAGAAAGAGTTTCTTGAAGATTTCTGGGGGCGAAGTGACGTTCTCATCAGAGGGCTCCCGGAGCAGAAAGATCTGGCCGCCGACGAGGTCCAGCAAGCTTTCCGTTGGAATCTTTTCCAGATCATCCAGGCCGCCGCCCGCGCCGAAGGGACCGGTCTGCCCGCCAAGGGCCTGACCGGGCAGGCTTACGAAGGGCATTATTTCTGGGACACCGAAATTTACGTCATGCCTTTCCTCATCTACACCGCGCCGCGGATCGCGCGCAATCTTCTGAAGTACCGCCACAGCATGCTCGAAAGGGCCCGGCAAAGGGCCAGGGAGGTCAACCAGAAGGGAGCCCTTTTCCCCTGGCGAACCATCAACGGCGAGGAAGCTTCTTCTTATTATGCGGCAGGGACCGCCCAGTACCACATCAATGCCGATATCATCTACGCCCTGAAAAAGTACGTCGAAGCCACGGGCGATCGTCCATTCCTTTACAACGAGGGGGCGGAAATGCTGGTGGAAACCGCCCGCATGTGGCTTGATCTCGGCTTCTATTCCAAGCGCAAGGGAGGGAAGTTCTGCATCCAGGGGGTTACCGGTCCGGATGAGTACAATACGGTAGTGGACAACAATACCTACACCAACCTCATGGCCAGGGAAAACCTCTGGTTTGCGGCACGCACGGTCGAAAAGATGCGTCAGAAAATTCCCGATCTTTACGAAGATCTGGTGGACAGAACCAACCTCCAACACAGCGAAATCAAAGAATGGGAAAAAGCCGCTGACAATATGTACGTGGCTTATGATGAGATCCTGGGAATCTTCCCCCAGGACGACAGCTTCCTGGATAAGGAAGAGTGGGATTTCGACAATACCCCCCGAAACAAGTATCCTCTCTTGCTTCATTACCATCCCCTGGTGATATACCGGCACCAGGTCATCAAACAGGCCGATGTCGCTCTGGCTCTGTTCCTGCTCGGCAACGAATTTTCCCTGGAAGCGAAAAAACGCAATTTCGATTTTTATGACCCCCTCACCACCGGAGACTCTTCGCTTTCCGCCTGTATCCAAAGTATCGTGGCCGCCGAGGTGGATGAAAAGGATAAAGCCAGGGAATACGGTTTGGCGGCTATCCTCATGGACCTTGGCGACGTCGGCGGCAACGTCAGGGACGGAGTCCACATCGCTTCCATGGGAGGAACCTGGATGGTAGCGGTCTACGGGTTCGCCGGCATGCGTGACTACAACGGCAAACTCAGTTTCCGTCCCAATCTGCCTCCCCCCATCGACCGCCTCCGTTTTCCCCTGATCATTCGTGAGCAAAAACTTGTCATCGATATTCATGGCGATACCGCTACCTACCTTCTCAGGGAGGGGGCCGGCATAAGCATCCGCCATGAAGACCAGGACGTCAAGTTGGTCAAGGGCGAGCCCGTCTCCCTTCCGATTCTTGGCAACGGACGACACTAAAGCCCATTCCTTTGCAAACCATTGCAAGTTGCCCGTAACCTTTTACAATTGCGTAAAAGGCAGACTTTTCCATTGGACCTAACCGGGGGTGGATATGATTGCAGGGCTCTGGACGGGCGAGTTGAACTTTAACGTTTCCAATATTCTCCACGGGCATAGCGTCTTTGTTTTCCGCGAGGGGAAGACTTTTGGCGGAAATAGTAAATTCTTTTTCGCCGGAACCTATTTCCTGGAAGGCAACCACATCAAAGGCCAATACCAGGTAACCCATTATGCCGGTGACCCGGTCACACCCATGGGGCTGATAGAAGGTCACAGTAGCCAGAATTTCCGGTTTAAGGGGAAAATCAGAGGAAGCCATTTGGAGATTTTGGGTATTCTCATCGAAAACGACAACATCCGCTTCAAGGGAGTTTTACAGAAACAACTGGGCGAGGATATATTCTGACTCCTTTTTTTCACATCGCTAACCGTAAAACGTAACTGTTCAGCTTGCTGGCATAAGGCCCCGCGCCACCCATTCCAAGGGACGCATGAACCCATCCATGGGGCTCAACTGCCGCCATCCGGGCGGCAGATGCCCTTCTCAGGGGCGGCACGCGTCCTTATGCTGAATAGTATCCGAAAAACAACATATAGCCCGTTTACAATCCCCCCTTTATCTCAATGGCAAAGCAGGTTATCATACTGCCAGGCAATCGATAGCCTGGATATCAGCCTGACTCTTGATCAGGCCCCCAATTACAAAAAAATAAAATCACAAATTCGTGTTGACGAGGTGTCATGTTTTTTTGCGGGAAAACCGGCTGGATGCGCTATATCGCCTTTTTTGGATTTTTGTTTATTTTGTCCGGCCTGACCGGTTGTGCGCCCCGTTATACGCCCCGCCCCACACCAACCCCGCCCCATGAAAGCTGTCATTTACAACTTGAAAAAATGGGTTTCACTATCCAAGTGGGAGCATTTTCCCAAATGGACAACGCGGTTGGACTGGAAGAACTCCTGGAAAACAAAGGGCTCGATGCCTACTACTTCCTTCACGAATCGGGGCTCTACAAGGTTCGTTTCGGCAACTATCGAAGCTATGCGGAGGCCCGCTCCCAGGCCGTGACATTGCGCGGCCGGGGCCTTATTGGAGAGTTTTTTATCGTGGTGCCTGAGGATTATTCAGTCGCCAAAATCGAGCAAAGCGGCTGCGAAGGGGTTCGGAGCGAACTGGTCCGTACTGCGAAAAGATTCATCGGGGTGCCCTACAAATGGGGCGGCACATCACCGGAAAAAGGTCTTGACTGCAGCGGTCTGACCCTGGTGGTCTACCGTCTCAACGGTTTGAATCTGCCGCGTGCTTCTTTTCATCAGTACGATACGGGCAAAGCGGTCGCCAAAAAAGAACTGCAGCCGGGTGACCTGGTCTTCTTCGCCACCCGTAAGCCAAAACGGGTTTCGCATGTCGGCATTTACATCGGCGAGGGGAAATTTATCCACGCGCCGCGGCGGGGAAAAGACGTCATGATATCCAAGCTCTCGAGCCCTTACTACGCCAAGCGCTATATGGGAGCACGGACGTATCTGTAAAAGGGGTGCTGTCTAAAGCGGATTATTTAAGAAAAACTTCATTCATTTTCTTCCCGTCAGCTGCATTTTTCAGGCAAAACGCCTGAGGCGCCCATACCGCTGGAATGCCGAATGATATTGATCGCGAAGAAACAAAAAACTTACCAATCAGCCCATTCCCGGCACGCGTAAAGGCCCAACGCTGAAATTCAGATTGGGCCGAAAAGTTTTCCTGCAGGCAATCCAACTTATCCCTAAAAAGCTTTAAAACCAAGTATCTGACAAATCGCTCGCAACAACCGGCAAAGAAAGCAGGTATCGTTCTTTCCAAAACCGGAGGGCGGCAGCCTCACCATCAGGATTCTTCTTTGTCCAGCGGCTTGGGATAACAGAGGTTCTCTGCCCTATCAGCCTTCACTCCACAATTCCGGCAGACAAAAGCCGGGTTCTGGCTGAGTTCGGCCACTTCCCGCATTTTCCCCAACTCCATGAGGGAACACATATGTTCGCGGTGGGCCTCGGTGTCCTTGCAGAAAAAATTTGTGTTCTTCCGGCTCATAATTTCCCCTCCATTTGTTTTACATAGTTAAACTATACATTAAAATAGAGCCCAAGGTCACTCTCGCCGTGCCGAGTAAAAATTGGGGCAAAGAAATTAAACGGTGTCTTACTTTTTGTTAGGTGGTTGTTATGGCAAAAAATGGGGAAAAACCCTGGTTGCAGCTTCAAGAGCTGATTGCAGGCAAAGAAGTTTCGACAATTATGGCGTTTCTGGATGACATGAGCCCCACGGAAACGGCGCTTACAATATCGCGCCTTACCCCGGCGGACCAGGGACAGCTCCTGGGTCTCCTCACCCCTCTCGATGCAGCTGAAGTCATTGAAGATATCCATGAAACCCAGGCAGCCGAGATCATCGACGATCTGCCGCCGGTGCAGGCCGCCGCCATTCTCGGCGAATTGGACAGTGACCACGTTGTCGACCTGCTGGCTGAAATGGATGAGAAAGATGCCGAGGCCATTCTTGAAGAAATGGCTCCGGAAGAAGCGCGGGAAGCGCGGCAGTTTCTCGAATACCCTGCCGATACCGCAGGTGGGCTCATGGTTTCCGAATACCTCTCCTACCATGCCGAGAACCGCATCAGCGATGTTCTGGCTGACCTTCAGGCCAACCGTGAAACCTATGTCGACTACCATGTGCAGTATATTTATGTTACGGATGACCAAAAAAAGCTGGTCGGTGTACTACGCATGCACGATCTGCTGTTTCCTTCCCATGCCGCACTTTTGCGTAAGGTTATGATCTCCAACCCTCTCAAAGTGAAAATTGATGCCAGTCTTGAGGAGCTTCGCAACTTTTTCGAGGAGCACCAGCTTTTCGGTGTTCCGGTGGTGGACGAACACGATGTTCTCCTCGGCGTTGTGCTGCCTGAGGCAGTCCAGGAAGCAACGCGCAAGAAGTCAGTTCATCAATTCCTCGGTGTCAGCGGTATCGTCGGCGGCGAGGAATTCCGCTCCATGCCGCTTCTGGTCCGTTCCACCCGCCGTCTGTCGTGGCTGAGCCTGAATATTGTGCTCAACGTTGTGGCTGCCAGTGTCATTGCCTTTTATCAGGACACCCTTGCCGCGGCCATCACCCTGGCCGTCTTCCTGCCCATGATCAGCGACATGAGCGGCTGTTCAGGCAACCAGGCCGTAGCCGTCAGCATGCGGGAGCTGTCACTTGGCCTGATCCGCCCCAACGAACTGGTCCGGGTTCTGGCCAAGGAGGCGAGCCTGGGGATAATCAACGGCATCTGTCTAGGCATCCTCCTTGGCGGGGCTGCCTACTTATGGAAAGGAAACATTTATCTCGGGTTGGTGGTAGGTGGTGCCCTGGCCGTCAACACCGTAGTTGCAGTTGCTTTAGGAGGGCTTCTTCCCTTGATTCTCAAGCGGCTGAAGACCGACCCGGCTCTTGTTTCCAGCCCATTGTTGACGACGGTTACAGATATGTGCGGTTTTTTCCTGGTCCTCGGCATGGCAACGGCAATGTTGCAGAAGTTAGGGTAATATATAAACTGATAAATGCCATTTGTCGAAAAAACGATGTTAACCTAAGGCGTTGGCCTTATTCTGATAGCGTATTTACGCAACATCCATTTTAAATGTTTGCCTTGTTGGGAATGGCCTCGTCCCGCCCATTTCTATGGCCGCATGAACGCAGCCCTGGACCAAAACTTTTGTCCTCCGGGCGGCAGATGCCCTTTCCACGGACGGTGCGAAACCATCCGCCTGAACTAATTACTTGCGTGGCTCCGATGGCTTTTGATTTTCTTCTTTTATTCCTGGGCTTCGGCCTTCTTCTCGGTGGCGGGGAGCTTCTCGTCCGCGGGGCCTCCGCCCTGGCCAAAAGCCTGGGTGTTTCGCCCCTTTTCATCGGGTTGACCATCGTGGCGTTCGGCACCAGCACGCCTGAACTGGCGGTCAACCTTATGGCCACTTTTCAAGGTAATCCGGGAATATCATTCGGGAACATCATCGGCTCCAACATAGCCAATATCGGTTTGATACTTGGATTGGCAGCACTGGTCAGGCCATTGACGGTCAGCGGTACCATCATATCCAGAGAAATCCCCATGATGGCTTTGACTGCGGTTTTGGCACTCATTCTTGGTGGGGACAGCTTGCTCCGGGGTGTCGAAAATCAGTTTGATCGGAGTGACGGCCTGGTTTTTCTCCTGTTGTTCGGTATTTTTCTTTATTACACCATCGGCGAGGTACTAAATAACAAATCCTCCGACCCTCTTCTGGCACAGGCGGGGCAACATTCCCCGGTCAGAAGCTTTCGAAGCCTTTTCCTCTCGGCGGCCTTTTCTGGAGGAGGTCTTTTAAGTTTAATTCTGGGAGGGAAGGTAGCGGTGGAGGCTGCAGTTTCCGTTGCCCAGGCATTAAATATACCCAACGTCATCATCGGCCTGACCATTGTGGCCGTGGGGACAAGCCTGCCTGAACTGGTCACATCCGCCCTGGCCGCCTGGAAAGGAGAGACCGACCTGGCCATCGGCAATGTGGTCGGGTCCAATATTTTCAATCTGCTCTTTATTAACGGCCTCTGTGCGACCATCCGTCCGATTTCTGTGCCGCCCGCAGGTGGCATGTGGGACCTCGGCATGATGGTTTTTCTTTCGCTTTTGCTATTGCCCGTCTGCCTTACGCACAAAAGAAGAATCGTCCGCTGGGAAGGGGTTCTGCTGATAAGCCTTTATTTCGGATTTAATACCTGGCGGATTTTTGCAGGCTAGGCTGAAGGCGTCAACACTCTGTTTTCGCAGTTTTGTCGAAAGCAGGAAAGTATTTCCTTTCAATGAGACAACCTGCATGGCTCGTCCTTTTACCTATTCCGTAATTTTTTTGTTGGATTTGGCTGGTAAAATGAGGGCGGATACTATTATTCTCCCCAAAGTTGTAATTTTTCAACTTATCGGCACAATGCCTCTCATCACCCATGCCAAGGGTTGCGTGACCCCATCCATGGGGCTTAACTACCGTAATCCGGGCGGCAGAGATGCCTTTTCCATGGGCAACACAAGTCCTTGTGCTGAATAGCAACCCAAAGGTTTAACCATTCTTTAACACCGTTTTTTCGGATACTTAAAGAGGTAAGCAAATGTTTTCGGACGGGTATTTTAGTATGGATTTTGTTCCCCTCGTGGTCATCCCCATTCTGATCATTCTGGCCCGTATCCTGGATGTATCGGTCGGCACGCTACGCATTATCTTTGTTTCCCGCGGGAAGAAGCACCTCGCCGCTATTTTGGGGTTTTTTGAATCTCTGGTCTGGGTTATAGCCGTCACCCAGGTCATTCAGCATCTCAACAACTGGCTGACCTATATCGCTTTTGCCTTGGGCTTTTCGGCAGGAAACTACATAGGAGTACTGCTGGAAGAGAAACTGGCAATGGGCAACCTGATTATCCGTATCATTACCCGTCAGGAGGCAGATAAGCTGGTCCACTTTCTGTGGAGTTCGGGCTATGGGGTAACCAGCGTGGACGGTTGGGGCGAGACCGGCCCCGTCAAGGTCATTTTCACAGTCTGCAAACGCCGCTACGCGGAAAGGATTATCAAAATCATTAAGGAATTTAACCCCAACGCTTTCTATACCATTGAAGATGTCCGCTACGTCCAGGAAACCTTTGTCCCACCTCTGCACAAAGGAAAGTTTGCTATCCGCATGAGAAAATAGAAAAAACCATAATAGGCTTATTGAAAGGGGCGGCCCTAAACAATTGATTTATGTCTGGAACAGCCCCAAACATGAAGAGTTGATGAAAAGAGGCGTCCTTCTTGGAATGACTAATTCCAAAAAGGACGCCTTTTTCAAAGGAATTGTCCGCCCCTGGTCAGCTGTTTGGATCTTGAATCAGCAGGGTATTCGGATCAAGAACCAGGTTGGCTTTGGGCGAAGCGCCTTCCGGATATTTGAGAACCCGGATGGCCACCGGGCCATCTCCGGACTTGAGCTGGAGAATAGTTTTGAATAAATCGCTCAGATTGCCCAGCTGAACCGGATAGCCGTTGTCTGCGGGCGCTTCATGCCGGTGGGTGTTGACCGTGAACCAGATATGAAATCCATGTTGCAGGGCAAGACCTTTAAACTGCTCAAGCATCGGCCGGCAATCGCCGTCAAAATCGAAACCGTCAACAACCAAGATCTCGGGAGTGAAAATATTCTGTTTTGAAAGATCGAGAAGACGTTCTTCCAAGGTTGCAACGCTGAACCCCTGGGCGAGGAAGGTCATTATCAAGCGGTGGGGCAAAAGCATATCCCAAAGCTGGTTAATGCGAATTTCACTGTACTGGCCAGCCATCTGGTTCAAAACTTCCTGATACCAGAGATCTACCTTTTCAACGGGATCGTTCAAGCTGATATGAAGAACTTTTTTCCCCTGGAGAAGGGCATTCAGGGCAAGTTGTACGGTGAGGGCCGTCTTGCCGCCGCCGCTACGTGACGAAACGGCGCCGAAATCGCCGGGTTCCAGCAGTCCATCCTTGACGTCGTCAAGAAGGCGTAACGGGTTGCGCATGGTTAAATCCCGCGTAAGCATGGTCAAATTCCTTTCCCGAAGTTGAATGACATTTCCTTGTTTGGAAGTAAAAAGAGTCATTTTTAAAGCCTTTACCTTATCTTTGAATGCAAAATAAACTCTTTACCATCCATCAGGCTACGTTGCTTTTCTCCTCCTGAATCTTTTTGGCAACCTCTTCCGCGATGGATTGCGGCACCTGGCGGTAGCTGCTGAATTCCATGGTGAATTGGGCTTTCCCCTGACTAAGGGATCGCAGCACAGTTGAAAAACCGAACATTTCAGCCAAAGGGATTTGAGCCTCAACGGCACACATCATACCTTCGTCCTGGGTTCCGACAATCATGCCGCGACGCTGGTTCAGCGCGCCCATGACATTGCCCTGAAATTCGGTCGGGGTTTCCACAACAACCTTCATGACCGGCTCCTGAATGACCGGTTTGGCACGGTGGAAAACTTCGACAAAAGCCCCCCTGGCTGCAGCCTGGAAAGCCATATCCGACGAGTCCACGCTGTGGGAAGCACCATCATTTATGCAGATCTTGACGCCGGTTACCGGGAAACCCAATTTCGGCCCTTTCTTCATGCAGCTGAGGAAGCCTTTTTCACAGGCAGGGATAAACTGGGTCGGGATGGATCCGCCGGTAATTTTGTTTTCAAAAACGAATTCCTCATCGGCAACCGGTTCCATGAATCCCGCGATCCTTCCGAATTGGCCGGAACCGCCCGTCTGTTTTTTATGTGTGTAGTTGAATTCAGCTTTTTGCGTTATGGTTTCGCGGTAGGCGACCCGGGGTGCTCCTGTGGTGACCTCCGCCCGGTATTCGCGCTTCATGCGTTCGATATAGACTTCAAGGTGCAGTTCGCCCATGCCGGAGATGATGGTATCGCCGGTTTCCTCGCTGACATAAGTGCGGAAGGTCGGGTCCTCTTTGGTAAACCGGTTGAGGGCCTTGGACATGTTGATTTCAGCTTTGTTGTCCTTGGGAACAACCGCCAGGGAGATGACCGGTTCGGGAACAAACATGCTGGTCATGGCCAGGTTCAGGCCGGGAGAGACAAAACTGTCGCCAGAAGCACACTCAACTCCGAAAAGGGCGCCGATAAAACCGGCCGGCACCATATCGATGTCTTCTTTCTGGCTGGCGTGCATGCGCACCAGGCGACCGATTTTGATCTTCTGCCCGGTCCGCACGTTGATCACCGTATCCCCCTTGCGCAAAGCACCTTGGTAGACGCGGATGTATGTCAGTTGGCCGTACTGGCCATCTTCGAGTTTGAAAGCCAGAGATACCGTCGGCTTATCCATATCCGGTTCGAGGCGTACAAGCTGATCAGGATTCCTCAGATCATGGGCTTCGTTAACCACATCCACGGGGCAGGGAAGGAGCGCGTTAACGGCATCGAGAAGTGGTTGAATGCCCTTGTTTTTATAAGCAGAGCCGAGCAGAACTGGAGTAATGGAGCGGTCCAGGGTCCCTTTGCGAATGGCGTTCAAAAGCAGTTCCGGGAGGATTTCGGTTTCTTCCAGAACGGCTTCCATCAGCTCATCGCAGAACATGGTGGCCGTTTCCAGCAGTGCCGCGCGGCGGGCCTCCGCCTCTTCCCGAAGATTTACGGGAATCTCGTCGATGCGAACCGTTTCGCCATTTTCGCCGTCAAAATAGAGGGCATTCATGGTAATCAGGTCGACAACCCCTTCGAATTCAGCTTCCAGCCCTATGGGCATCTGCAAGACAACGGGATTGTGGCCTAATTTCTCCTTGAGTTGAGCAACTACCCGGTCCGGATTTGCGCCACTGCGGTCACATTTGTTGATAAAGACCAGCGAAGGGACCTTATAGCGCTTCATCTGCTGATCGACGGTAATGGACTGGGATTGCACGCCACCCACCGAACAGAGAACCAGCACCGCGCCGTCCAGGACCCGCAGGGAGCGTTCCACCTCGATAGTGAAATCGACATGGCCCGGGGTGTCGATAATATTGATTTCGTGGTCTTTCCACTGGCAGTAGGTAGCTGCCGAGGCGATAGTGATGCCCCGTTCCTTTTCCAGCTCCATGGAATCCATGGTCGCGCCGACACCGTCCTTGCCTTTGACATCGTGAATGGTGTGAATGCGGTTGGTGTAAAAGAGAACCCTCTCGGTCAGGGTGGTTTTCCCGGAATCGATATGAGCACTGATACCAATGTTGCGAATTTTGTTGATGTCGTACTTCATCTGACTGTTTCCTTTTTCGAATTGTTGTTTTTCTTTCGTCCTGATTTGAAAGCAAAAAGTTAAAAAAACGATACTTGTCCGGCACAATGAAGTCCGGCCATTCCTGGAATGGGCGGCACCGCTTCATCACCCGGCACAATGGATAGTAAAAGTGTAAAATGTAAGTTTCGAGTTAGCTTGAATTTTTTCTGGTGTGATTCCTGGGAAAACAGTCTGAAGCCGGCAGCTCCGAAATGTTTCCAATCGGAGCTGCCAGAAAGATGGTTTACCGATTATTTTCTTCCGATTCCTTCGTATTCAAACCCGGCTGCTTTTACCGCCACCGGATCATATTGATTACGCCCGTCAAAAATCACCTGTTGTTTCATAACCCGCTTCATGGCCTCCAGGTCGGGAATACGGAAAGGTTTCCATTCCGTCACCAGGACCATGGCATCGGCATTTTCAAGTGCCGCATACTGATGGTCAGCAAGGGTCAGGGACCCTTTAGAAAACCATTCTTCCGGCCATTCCTTGCTTACATTTTCCATGGCTACCGGGTCGTAACCCTGGACCTTGGCGCCGGCTTCGATTAAAGCGCCGATCAAGACCTTGGACGTCGCTTCACGCAGATCGTCAGTGCCTGGCTTAAAGGCAAGACCCCAGACGGCGATGGTCCGCCCACTAAGATCCGCCCCAAAGCGTTTGACAACCTTTTTAAAGAGGATCTGCCGTTGCAGATCGTTGCGGTCTTCCACGGCCTGCAAAACCTTGGAGTCGTATTTAACTCCGCGCGCCATCCCCAGCAGGGCCTTGACATCCTTGGGGAAACAACTACCACCGTAACCACAGCCGGGATAGATAAAGGAATAGCCGATGCGGGTATCGGAACCGATACCGATGCGGACGTTCTCCACATCCACGTCCAGAAGCTCACAAAGGTTGGAAACCTCGTTCATGAAGGAGATTTTGGTTGCAAGCATGGCATTGGCCGTGTATTTGGTCATCTCCGCATCACGGATCCCCATGAAGATGGTGCGCTGATGGTTGCGGTTGAAAGGCGCGTAGAGTTCTTCCATAACGCTTTGAGCCCGTTCGCTGTCGACACCGATGACAATGCGATCCGGCTTCATGCAGTCTTTGACCGCCTCCCCTTCCTTGAGAAACTCCGGATTGGATACCACGTCGAATTCGTAATCAACGCCGCGCTTGTCCAGCTCTTCCTGTACCGCCGTCCGCACCTTGTCCGCCGTACCGACGGGAACCGTGGATTTATTGACAACAACGGAATAACCGTTCATGTTCTGCCCGATCTCCCGGGCCACGGCCAAAACGTACTGCAAATCCGCTGAACCGTCTTCCCCCGGCGGAGTCCCGACACCGATAAAGTAGACATTGCAATTTCGCATCGCCTCGGCCAGAGAGGTGGTGAAATTCAGACGCCCTTCCTTATGGTTTTCGTGAACAATGCTCTCCAGACCGGGTTCGTAAATGGGGATGATCCCCTTTTTGAGATTTTCGATTTTGGTCGCATCAACATCGACACACCAGGCCGTATTACCCATCTCGGCGAAACACGCTCCTGTTACCAGTCCTATGTAACCCGTACCCACGACAACAAGTTTCACAAGTCATCTCCTTTGAAAAAAAGAAAACATCCAACCAGCCGGCCGTGCAGCGCCCTTAAATGGATAACCTCTGTCTTTTAAGCCACTACACAGGTCATCTGGGACCAACGGGAGCGATTGTATGCCTCTGGGCAATAATTCACAACAAAAACCGTTATGTTTGGTCATCACTTTTTTCAAAATAATGTTTTAAAAATAACTCCTTGACCAAACCGAAGCCAATTTTCTGTCATCTGGAAACAACTTACGGTTTACCTCTGCTTTACCCCCAAAACAGGGACCAGGAATCTGATTGCCAATTAATGAGTAGAGCCGGTTCTTTTTGGGGGAATCTTTTCTGGAAGCATCCCAACTCATGCGTCATTATTGAATTTTAACTCGACTTGGAATGCTCTTGAAAAAGGATCTTTCAGCAGAAGTCAGCCAAGAGGCGCAACATTTTGAAGCATAAACCTTTTTTGCCCAAAATGGCCATTCTCGAAGGCGGGCCTTCGGGCAAAACGAAACGACGTTTTTAGCAAATTTCAAACCATCTAGCAACCATTTTTAATTTTTTTTTGATTATGACTCTTTTAACACCATTTTTCCAAAAAAAACCCGTATTTTCTGAGTGGGTTGCGGTCACCTGCCGACAGCAGAAATCTGGATTAATTTGACAATACCTGGGAAAAACTGTGATATTTTCTTTCGGTATTTTGTGAAGCAAACGCTGTCAAGTGTAGAAGAAAGGTGAAAAGGAGAGCCTTGCATGGAACCGATTGAGTGGCATGATTTCGAAAAAGTAGAACTGAGGGTCGGCCGGATACTTCAGGCCGAGGTATTTGCCGAAGCAAGGAAACCCGCTTATGTGCTGCAGGTGGATTTTGGCAAGGAAATCGGAATCAAAAAATCGAGCGCCCGGATCACGGACAGGTACCAGCCGGAGGACCTGATTGGCCGACAGGTTGTGGCGGTGGTGAATTTCCCCCCCAAACAGATCGGGCCTCTGATGTCGGAATGTCTGGTGACCGGCTTTCACAATGAAAAGGGCGAGGTCGCTCTCTGCGTTCCGGACAGGGATGTGCCGCTCGGTGCAAAGTTGCTGTAAGAAATCCGTCTGTGGTTAATATCTGGCGTGGTCAGGATCAGCGGCAAAGATTTCCACCAGAGCCAGTGCCTCATCTCTCAGTATCTGCCTTCTTTGAATCAGGCGCTTTTCCGGAGATCGGGATATTTCCTCAAAGAAAAAACGGTCGTCAAAGCCGATGCGGGCTGCGTCCTCAATGCTGAATCCGAAATAGATCGCTTCGATTCTGGCCCAGTAAATGGCCGCCAGGCACATGGGACAGGGTTCCCCGGTAGTGAAAATCTCGCAACCGGTCAGGTCAAAAGTGTCGAGATGTTGGCAGGCATCGCGAATAGCGGTGATTTCACCATGAGCGGTAGGGTCGTTATTGGCAATGACGCGGTTCCAGCCTTCTCCGACAATGCGATCATTTTTAACAATGACAGCGCCAAAAGGTCCCCCGTCCCCCGCTTCAACTCCCAGCCGGGCCAGTTCAATGGCGCGACGCATGTATGCCAGACTTTTTTCATTCACCGAAAGCGCCATTTCCCATCACTCCTTCCGTTTGACAGGCGGTTCATATCTTTCGTAGTAGCCCAGGAGCCGCCCTGAACCCTCCCGCACCGCCCGCATGAAAATCCTGAATCTGTCGTTGTCGGTGATGAGCTGCTCTTCCAGACCTTCCTGCATCTTGGCAAAAACCTCGCGGATGATGCGGCAGGAATCTTCATTGTGACAGATAAAGATGGACTCGCCCAAGTGTCCCGCACCCCTTTTATAAGCAGCAATGGCAGCTTTGTTCATGAAGCGAATGACATGATCCGTGTCGACAAACATGAAGGGGTCTTTCAAGCTGTCGACAAAAGCCTCCAACATTTCCCTGGTTATTTTCATCCTGTCTCCGTTGCTCTTCAGTTTACACCTCTCTGCAGTTTATTGGGGACCAAGTGGAGCAAAATCGTACCGAAAAAAAGGGGTGTCGAGAACAGATTTTCGCAAATTTGAGAACGAATAGCGAAACTGTCCGGCGAAAATTTACAGGAATATTTAACCCGGATGTCTTTTTTGCAGCCAATTTAAAGCCTGACCCGCCCCATTTTTAAAACAGCCGTTTTGGTCTTTATAACGGGGAAACCCTCTGTTTTTAAGAAAACTTAATTTTTTTCAGGGGCATTTCCTTATCATTAACACAATTAATTGTTTGAAAAAAAACAGTGTTTTTAATATAAATAGATTCTGGCATTTTGTAACGGATATTTTTTCACATTACTGAGGGGGATATGGCATGAAATTACGTTCAATAGTCTGGATTGTCGCTGTTGTGATATTTTCACTGGTTGCCGCAGGTGGTGCGGTAGGGGCCGAAAAGAAAGATCCCCTGGCCGCCTGGAAACCGAATTTTGATCCAAGCGGGGCTCAATACACATATCTCGTATCCAACGTCTCTCATCCGGTCATCGAAGGGGTTGCCGCCGGTTACCGCATCCGCGACGCCGTCTGGGCAAAATCGGGGGGGCGCCTTTATGTTGATTATCGCCCGTTATCCCAGCTTGGCGGGGAAAAAGATGTTATCCGCAAGCTCAAAATGGGGGCCATCCAGGGCATGCTCTGCTCCTCGGTTGTCGCAGCCAATGTCGGCCACAAACTGGGCATTGTCAACCTCCCCTTTGTCGTCGATACCTTTGACAAATTGGACAAGCTGCGCAACACCCCGGAACTTTACGAGCCTTTTAAAAATTGCGCCCTGGCGGAAGGCCTCATGGTTGTCGACATTACCGGTTACGGAACCTACGGCTGGGCGACCACCACTCCCGTTGCCAACCTGGCAGATGCCGGAAACGTCAATTTCCGCATTGCCCAGGCACCCGTCAACAAAGACACTTACCAAGCCTGGGGCCTGAAATTCACGGTCATGCCCTGGCCGGATGTCCCCCAGGCATTGCAGACCGGCGTTATCACCGGCCTCGACCATACCCCCATTGTCTGCAATATTACGAAAAAGTTTGAAGTCGCCAAATATTTCACCGAGGTCAATTACGCTCAGGGCCTTTTCATCCATCTGATGAATAAAAAATGGTACGATAAACTTCCCAAGGACCTTCAGCAGGTTCTGATCCAGGTTATCGAAGAAGAAAGTGCCAATACCCGTGAACTGACTAAGCAACAGCAGGTTGCCCAGATGGATGCCGCCAAGGCCAAAGGAATTAAGTTCTTCCAGCTTTCCGCCGAAGACAAAAATACTCTGACCCAGAAAAGCCAGCCGGTTATCGATTCCTGGCGGGAGAAGATTGGCCCGGAATACCTTGACAAGGTCATGGCCACTCTGGAAAAATAGTCGGCTTCTTCCAGCCAGTCATGTGACAAAAGCCGGGAGGTCGCTCCCGGCTTTTTTTTGGAGTTTCGATGCAGCGAAAATATTTTCAGACCGTTGACAAAATCCTGGCGTTTATCGAGGATTGGTCTCTCTTTTTGAGCGTTTCCCTGGCTCTCGTCGTGGCCATGTCCAATATCATTCTACGCAAGTTCACCCCCATCAGTCTTTACTGGTCGGATGAAGTAGTACGGAAAGTTATCTTTTTTTCCACCTTTGTCGGTTGCAGTGCAGCTATTCGAAGCAGGTCCTTAATCCGCGTGGATGCTCTTCCTCAGATTTTTCCCGGTCTCCAGAAACTTCTCACCTATGTCCACCATCTGGGAGTGGTGATCTTCTCCGTTCTGATGATCAAAATCGGTTGCGACATGACCATCGAGGTTTTTGGAGATGAATTTGCGCGCACCGCCACCCTGCAGATTCAGGAAGGCTATTTTTACGCGGTTCTTCCCATTGTTGGCGTCATGATGCTGATCCGGACCCTGATGCTCATGGTTGAAGATTGGAAAACGGCAGGCGAAAAACCCAAGGATTGAAATCCTGACCCTCTTAAAGAAAGAAACATCCAATAGTGGAAAATAGTTATTTAATTATTCTGGCAGTTTTGTTCGGAACCCTGGCGGCCACGGTCCCGGTTTTCATGGCGCTTTTTTTCACCGGCCTCATCGGCCTCGTCTGGGTTGCGGGAATCGATCCCCAGATCGTCATTGAAGTCCTTTATCGCAGCATGGACAAGTTCGCCCTCATCGTCGTCCTCTTCTTTGTCCTCTGCGGCAACATCATGACCACCGGCAGTATCGTCGAGAAACTGGTCAAGACTGCCAATTCCGTGGCCGGATTTCTCCCTGGCGGCCTGGCCATCGCCGGGGTTATCGCCTGCGGGCTCTTCGGCGCCATTTCCGGCTCCACCGTAGCCACAGTGGTGGCCATCGGCGGGTTCATGATCCCGGCCCTCATCGAACATCATTACGATGAGAGCTTCAGCGTCGGCATCATGACAACGGCTCCCATCCTTGGGGTCGTCATTCCGCCTTCCATCTCCATGATTCTTTACGCCATGGTCACCAACGACTCTTTGGAGGCTCTGTTCCTGACCGGCTTTATCCCCGGCATAATGATTATTATCGGGCTCTCCCTTTACGCCTATTTTTTCTGCAGGAAAAAGACCTTCGATACATTGAAGCGTCCCCCGTTGCGGGAAGTGCTCAAGGTTTTGCGGGAAAGCATTTGGGCTCTGTTCCTTCCGGTCCTCATTTTCGGAGGCATATACTCGGGGGTTTTTACGGCCAACGAGGCCGCGGTCGTCGCCTGTTTCTATGCTTTCTTCGTTGAGGTCTGCATCCATCGGGACATGAAACTGAAAGACATAAAAAGGGTCATCGTCTCATCCGCCGTCACATCCGCCACCCTGCTGGTAATCGTGGCCGGTGCTTCGGTCTTCGGCGAATATCTGACTTTCGAACAAATCCCCGGTAAAATCGCTGATGCCGTTGTCACCAACATCCACAATCCCTACGTTTTCCTTCTGGCCGTCAATATCCTGCTCTTGATTGTCGGCATGTTCATGGACATCATCTCGGCGACCCTCATCCTAACCCCGATTTTCCTGCCGCTGTTGTCACAGTTCGGCATTGACACCATGCATTTCGGCCTGATCATGACCATCAACCTGGGCATCGGCTACTGCACCCCACCACTCGGCGTCAGCCTTTACATTTCCAGCACCGTCGTCGATCGCGATATTCTGTTTGTTACCAAGGCGGTCCTTCCTTTTCTCGCCATCCAGTTCGTAATTCTGTTAATATTGACTTATTGGGCGGATTTGGTGATGTTCCTGCCACGCCTCGTATACGGGCCTTGAAAAATCATCCTGCTTTGTTTTGTGGCCGTCTCCATCTCTAATTTCAGGTGGGGAACGCCAAAAAAGGAGTCCCTATGGTTCGAATCAGCGAGAGTAGAATTATGGTGCCTGTGGACGGTTCTAAAACCTCGACCAAAACCATTGAGGCTATCATAGAAAACAAGGAGGTTTTTCACTCCACCCTCACTGTCCTGCATGTCGTTGACCTCAACAAACTGAGCTATCGGATGATCCCTGATTTTCAGATGGAAATGATCGAGGAGGCGGCTCAAAAGGCGGGCAAAGAGATTCTTCACGGTCAGGCAGAGCTGTTTAAAAAAGCAGGCATGAAAATCGAGGAGCGTCTCGAAACCGGTGCTCCCCGGGAAGTGATCTGCAAAATAGTCAATGATGAAAGCTATGATCTGATCATTATTGGCCGCCGGGGAGGCAAAGGGGTCATTCGGGACGTTCTTTTCGGCTCGACGGCCAACTTTGTTCTCCATCACGTGGCCTGCCCGGTATTGCTATTTTAAACCCGGATTATCCATGAATAAGCAGGGCTAGCCCTTTTCAGGCAAGGAGAAAAAAGACGATGGAAGATATTTTGATGGTATTGGGGGTCCTGGCCGTCTGGTTTGTACTCAACAAATGGATTTTACCCCGGTTGGGAATCAACACCTGAATGTCGAACAGTTGCAGCCTTCCCGTGAGGAAGGAAAAAGAAAACAAACCGGATGATGAAGAAAAAAAGGAATGAGGGGCTAACCCCCTTGTTCCTTTTTCAGTTTCAGGTAGCAGATTAGAGATAGGGGGAGAACAATTTAAAAAAGGAATCCCGCATTTTGATAGGCAAAGGACGGCCATCGACTTCTTCGAGGGTTACCTGCCGGGACATGCGTAGAACAGTATTGAAATGATCGACCAGGGTTTTGACCAGTTGGGGATCGAAAACTTCGAGATTGAACTCAAAATTGAGGCGCAGGCTCCGGGTGTCGAGGTTGGCCGAGCCGATCATGGCAAAAAAGTTGTCCACCAGGAGAAGTTTGGTGTGGGAAAACGGCGGCGGGCGGTAATAGATCTTGGTGCCGTATTCGAGAAGCTCCCAGAGCATGGCCCGCGAAGCCCAGTGCACGTAGGGGAGGTTGTTTTTGCCCGGGAGAATGATATCCACCTTCACTCCCCGCAAGACCGCGCTGTTGATCGAGGCGATGAGGTCGCGGCTGGGAATGAAATAGGGCGTCATGATCCGCACCCGCTGCCCTGCCGAGTTGAGACAACCGTCCAGCAGCCAGCGCAGTTTTTCGAAATCTTCGTTGGGTCCGGCACTGATCCCCCTGCAGAAAGCCTCGCCGTCCTCCAGGGGCGGAGGGAAACAGGGTTCGGGGGCCGGTTCCCGGGTGACAAACTGCCAGTCTTCAAGGAAGGCACTCTGAAGCTGGCCGACAACCGGCCCGCGGACGCGGAAATGAAGATCGCTGGCATCCTCGGAGGTCAGGTGACTCGAAAGCAGGCTTTTGCCGATATTCATCCCTCCGGAAAAGCCAGTTTCGCCATCTACGATCAACAATTTACGGTGGTTGCGAAGATGCAGATGGGCCGGCACAAAGGAGGAAAAAGGGGGAAGGAAGCGGGCATGCCGGACCTTGCTGCCGCGAAAAAGGCGCCGGGTGGTCGGCAGGGAATAGTATTCCCCCAGGGCATCCACAAGGACCCGCACGTCGACCCCACGTTCCGCCGCCTTTTTCAATTCATCAATGAATTGCCGTCCGATGGCGTCCGTACCAAAAATATAGGTTGAGAGAAAAACGCTTTTGCGGGCCTTTGCAATCGCCTTCAGCATTGCTGAAAAGGTTTCAGCTGCTGTAAAAAAAGGCTCGAGACGGTTGCCGCTCACCAGCGGTCGGCGCGTAATGGCGTTGGAAAGGCTAAGCAGGACAGAGAGGTTGGAAGCCGGGAAAGAAGGTATTTGATCGGGCGATATGATTTCACAACCGGACTTTGCACGTATCCACTCAGTGCCTTGACCGCTGGCCTGCCAGCCCCGGGCCCGGGTACGGATGCGGTTGACGCCGAGGAGCCAATAGAGGCAGAATCCTCCGGGAAGGAGCAGACAAGCCACGATCCAACCCAGTGCAGAGCGCGGATCGCGCTTGTAGAGAAGGGCATGCCCGGCCGAAAGGACGGCAGCAAAGTAGAGAAGTCCCCAAAAGAGCCAGTCAAAAAAATCCATCGGCATAATCCCCTAAGCAGGTTTCTGAAAGGCTTGCAGAGTAACTATTCAGCTAATGGCCTCGCGGCAACCCATAGATAGGGCATGTGGAGCCAGGATGAGTTTATAAAGCACTTAAGTGAGTCCATCAGCGGGCGAGGTGCAATGTTGCCTCTCATAAAAGGGACTTCCAGCCCACCAGTTAAAGACATTTACCCTTCAAGTGATTCCAGGTAGCGTTCAGCAAGAATGGCTGCCATGCAGCCCGATCCGGCCGCGGTTATGGCCTGTCTGAAAACGGCATCCTGCACGTCGCCGGCGGCAAAAACTCCGGGAATATTGGTTTCCGCGCCATTTCTGGTCAGCAGATAGCCCCGCTCATCCATATCAAGCTGGTCTTTAAACAGGTCGGTGTTGGGGACGTGGCCGATGGCGACAAATAAGCCATCGCAGGGGAAATCTTCCTCTTTCTCCGTCGGCAGGTGTTTCAGGGTAATGCCGGACAGGCCTTTTTGTTTGTCGCCATGAATAGCGGAGACCACCGTATCCCAATGAAATTCCATCTTGTCGTTTTTCAAGGCACGTTCCTGCAATGGCAGGGACGCGCGCAATTCGTTGCGACGGTGGATGACATGGACCTTTTTGGCAAAGCGGGTCAAAAAAGTCGCCTCCTCCATGGCCGTATCACCGCCACCGACAACGACCACCTCTTTGTCGCGGTAAAAGAATCCGTCGCAGGTGGCGCAAACCGAAACACCTTTGCCGTAAAGGTCCCATTCATTGGCCAAACCGAGCATGCGGGGCGATGCGCCGGTACTGACAATTACAGTACGGGTTTGATAGATGTCCTTGCCAACCTCCACCTCCATGGGAGAGTTGCCCAGCCTGACAGCTGTAACCTCCGCGGTCAGGAACTCTGCACCAAAACGTTTTGCCTGTTTTTCCATCTCAGCCATCAGAACCGGGCCGTCGATTCCCTCAGAAAATCCCGGGAAATTATCAACCTCAGTTGTGTTGGTCAGCTGGCCTCCCGGCTGCCGGCCATGGATTACCAGAGGATTGAGGCTAGACCGGCCTGTGTAAATAGCTGCGGTCAAACCGGCCGGGCCTGAACCCAAAATAATGACATCGTGGACTTTACTTTCCTTCGGCATGTATAACCTCCTTGAACTGCTCTTCAGCATGGTAGGACGAGCGAACCAGAGGCCCGGCCTCCACATGAATAAAACCAATTTCCAAACCCTCTTCCCGCATATCGGCAAATTCCTCCGGTGCAACATAGCGCTGCACCGGGAAGTGTTTGCGGGTCGGCTGTAAATACTGCCCCAAGGTCAAAAGCCGGCATCCCGCATCCACCAGATCCTTCATGGCGTTGGCAATTTCCGATCGGGTTTCCCCCATACCAACCATGAGACCGGATTTAGTTGGAATGTCCGGTTTCATTTTGCGGCTGTTTCGCAACACATCCAGGGAACGCTGGTACACAGCCTGGGAACGAACCCTGGCATAGAGTCTCGGGACCGTCTCCAGGTTATGCCCCAGAATATCCGGCCCGGCTTCGAGTATTTTTTCCAGGGCTCGCCGATCCCCGCCAAGGTCGGGTATCAAAACCTCCACTCGGCAGTCAGGAGCCGCCCGGCGCACGGCCCGGATCAGATCGACAAAGAGAGCCGCGCCGCCGTCCGCCAGATCGTCCCTGGTCACCGAAGTAACGACAGCATGCCTGAGTTGTAGTTCTGCAATGGCTTCAGCCACTTTCCGGGGTTCACCTTCATCAACCGTTTTCGGAGTGCCATGGCTGACGTTGCAGAAAGCGCAGTCACGGGTGCAACAATCTCCCAGAATCATAAAGGTCGCAGTTCCCCGGCTCCAGCATTCCCCTTGGTTAGGGCAGGCAGCACTGCGGCATACCGAGTGAAGACCATGGGCACGATGAAGGCGCTCGATACGGGCATAATCCGGCCCACCTTTGAAGCGAACCTTGAGCCAGTCCGGTTTGCGCAGCAGTTTGTCAGTGGTATTCATATTCCCCCAGATATTCGGCTTGAAAAATCCGGCCGAAGGAGTGCACCAACTCTTCCTCAACCGTTTCCAGAGAAATATCCCGGCCAATGATTTCTTCCAGGGAGATCATTTCAACACCTTCCAGGCCACACGGGACAATGGTTTCAAAGCCGGAAAGATCATTTCTCACGTTTAAGGCAAAACCGTGCCAGCTTACCCAGCGGCGAACGGCGACACCGATGGAAGCGAGTTTTTTCTCCCCAACCCATATTCCTGTACGACCTTCGACAGTACGGGCGCTCACCCCCAAACGGGCGACAACATCCAACAGTACCTTTTCCAGCATGCGGAGGTAAAGGTGAAGATCACGCCCGACGACATCCAGCTTTACGATCGGGTAACCCACCACCTGTCCCGGGCCGTGAAAGGTAACATCCCCTCCACGTTCCACTTTCACAACATCAATCCCGTTGCGAGAGAAAAAATCACAAGGGACCAAAGGGTTGAAAGACCTGACCCCTCGACCCAGAGTGACCACCGGGGTGTGCTCAAGAAGAATCAGGAAATCAGCCTCTTCCTTTAATCTCCTGGCCACAAGTTCTGTTTGCAACACAAGGCCCGAGCGGTATGAAATCCGTCCGGGCCTCAGAGTGTAAAAACGATTCATTCGGAATCGGTTCTTTTTGCGATAATTTAGTTTGGGGGAATAATCAATTAGTTCCAGTGGATACAGGAAACAGGACATCCCTCGATAGCTTCCATGATTTTTATCTTTGAGGCCCCAAAAGCATTATAAACTTCTGCAGAATTGTTTTCGTTCATCCTGAATACTTCGGGGACTGTGTCCACACACAACTGACAGCTGATACAGGCCTCTTGATCTACAAAGGGCTGCCGATCCATGCTCTGACCTCACTCAAGTTTTTTCGAAATTACTTTTATCCGCTCCACAGAGTGGGCACACCCAGTCCTCGGGGAGATCCTCAAAAGCGGTTCCGGAAGCGACGCCCGCATCCGGGTCACCTTCCGCAGGATCATAAATGTAATTGCACACCACACAACGATATTTATCCATTACTGCCTCCGCCACAGATGATAGATTTTAAGCACCTAAGAAAAACAAAATGAAAATCAGTTTAAAGGATAGTCCTCTTTTTCGCAACCACTCTACAAGACATTTTTTGCTGCCGGAGAATCTTTTTGGGATTCTTCTTTGTTTTTGCTGTTGTCATTACTAACGGTCCTTGAACTGGCTTTGGGGTTGTCTGTGGTCATTTTTCCAAAAACCGCTTCTAGGCTTGAGTAGTCACGGTGTTGCTCACCCCGGGTGACATAATCGCTGACGATCAGCATGCGCCGGCGAATTTCCTCCTCGGCAAAGCGGCGCAATTTTTCCTCCTCTTCGGCCAGCCTGACCCACTCCGGATTTTCAGCGCTTTCAGGCTGATCCATGAGATCGTATTCCAAACGTTCATTGAGGAATTTGCTAAGGCGCTGGAAGTTTTCGTCATCAAAATAAAAAACTTCGAAAACCAACCTGGAAAAGCTGCGCACACCCCGGACATCCTTGCCCTCCATGCGATAGGCCTTGAGAAGTTCCGGCTCCATATCCTCGTAGTTCTGGGTCGGCATGTACATGCGGGGAAGATACTGCAAGACTTTTTCAGTTTTGCGCTGGTGACCACCGATAATGACGGAGGCACCCACTTCATCTTTGTGAGCCCCCTTGATCCAGGGTGCTCCGGTAATGCCAAAATCATTGAGGACAGGCAGGTTGAGAAGAACGGAAAGGGTATTGATAACAAGGGCAAAACCGGCGGAAGGGCCACCCACGGTGTAGGAGGCGCTGAGCAACTGATGATGGAGGGAATAACCCTCGAGATATTCTCCGAGAATGCGCGAGACATTTATTTCGGGACAAAGGGACTGAAGATAATTCTGTGTCAGAGTCAATGCTTCCTGGGAACTCTGCCGGGTCATCTGAACAGCCAGATCCATTTCGGCCGCCCCGGGCGCCGTAGTCGAAACCGCACCGGTGACCACGAGCTTGTCTGGAAATGCGCGATAAACCAGGGAGGAGGCAATGGGAAGAAGTACGCCGGAAGCCTCATTGGCACCGACGCCGATAACAAAACCAACCTGGGGCTCTACCGAAAGCTCGGTTTCGAGAAAACGGTCGAGTTGCTGCTTGCCTTTGCGGGTCGGACTGCCGGACAACTGCTGTTTTGCCGTGAGCAGGTGGCGTCGGGTAACAGGGTAACCCTCCACCTGTTGCAGTTCCTGAAGTTTTTCGGCAATGTGATCCAAACCTTCCAGCATGTTCTCCTCGCTATTGCGGGCTTTGGCCACCATTGCCGATGGATTGGCAATACCATCAATAAGGTTGAGAAGAGTTTTATAGTTAAAACGAACAAAGCGCATGCGCTCTTCCTCTGACCCTGTGATTGCTTTGGAAAGCTGGCCAAGCACTTCAATCTCGGTTTTGCGCAGGCTGCGAATCTTTTCAGCGTAGGCGGTAAAATCAGCGGGCGTATCGCAAAGACCGCGGGCGACACGTACCATCTCCTCGTGGTTAAGGTCCTCGGCAAGCGGGATGTCCTGCATTTCCTTTTGCAGGATTCGCAGCGAGTCCTCTTCACGCATCTGGCCGGAAACGCTCATAACCTTGAGACGTTTGGAACGAATCAGGGCCGGATCGAGAATGTCCAGGCGGTTGGTCGTCAGAACAGTAAAAACGTGGTGCAGAGGTGATTCGCCGTCAATAATGGAAAGAAACTTGTTGGTCACCTTATCGTATGGGCTCCCGCCCTGTTGGGAACGGCGAGGCGCCACGGCATCCCCCTCATCGAAAAACACCAGGCTGGGTGAGATCATTTTTGCGATGTCGTAAACCCGCTCAAGATTTGCAACCATCCCTTCGTAAGGGTTCGAGGGTTCGCTCAGATCGTTCATATAAACCATAAGGTCCTGGACTTCGTTATTTTCTCCCAGCCAGGCCTTGACCATGTAAGTCTTCCCCGAACCGGGCGGCCCGGTGAGAACAACCCCTTTTTCGTCCTGGACATCATAAAAGAGGCTATTATTAGCCATTTCGGAAAACTCGTCCTTGATGGAACCTATGTAATCCTGCCAACGGACATCGCGATCCATGCGACCGACAACCTTTTTATAAATGGAACCGTATACGTTTTTCGCCACTGATTTGAAAGCATCCCGAACCAGGAACTGATCATCGAGGTAGCTGGCTTGAAAATCCTTTTTCATGGCGATAATGGAGCCGATGAGGCGTCTGACGTAAGCGGGGGTTGTCCGAAGAGTACGTGCGCGAAAGATCGGCAGGATTTTTTCCACGGTTTCATCCAGAAGAGTGTCCAACCACAGTTTTTCTTCCTCATCGCTGGTAGAAATGAAAAAGTTGTTGCGCCTGAGTTCCAAACGCACGACCTCTCGCAGGTTGTCTTTATGCTGCCAGAGGTCGTTGATGTCGATAATCTGCCCGCGCTCAACAAAACGACGGTAGATCGAGGGTTCGAACAATTCGGGCTGGTCCGTGGTGGCGATGAGCAGGCAATCCCTTTTGCCCTGGGAAATTTCATCGAGGAGGATGTTGGAGGTATCGGTCAGAGTCGCCTGCTGACTTTTGATGGTACTGTTCTGCTCGGGACGGCCGAAGGCCGAATGGGCCTCTTCGAGGTGGCGGATACAGAGCTGCTTCGAATCGCCCATGGCTTGGCGCAGGCGGTTGCCCGGCTCTCCGGCATAGGCCGTCTGGTAGTCGTTAGGGGTAATCTGGGCGAAATCAACATAGACACCTCGCTCTTCCAATGACGACAGGGCCTGGGCTACCCTTTTTCGGTAGAGGTATTTTAGCACCGGTAAACGAGACAGAAACTTCAACTGCTCAACTTTACGGCGTCGTTCAATTTCCGCAGCCAGCTCGGGATCGACCTCCTCAAGACTTTTCCAGATCGGTTGTTCCTTGAGAACTTCCTCCTTTTTGGCCTTTAGATCGATAGTGGGACGAACTTCCGTGGAGAAGATGGTTTCTTCCAGGGCCTGGGTGAGGGTGGCGCTTTTACCACTGCCCGAAGAACCGATGATCAGAACCAATGGCGAGCGGGGGACGGAGGCATCCTCCAAATATTCTTTCAGGATATGAGCATGATAGATCTTGTCGAAAAAGTCCCGCAGATACTGGGGAACAAAAATATCGACGGTTTCCCGTTCGAGAAGATAGGTCAGATAATAATAATCGTGTCGGTCAAGCTCCCTCTCGAGAATCTTGTTCCAGGCTGCCGATGCACTGGGAGAACCGGAAATCTCCATGCGCCGGTGCCAGTCACTTAAGACTTCGGGTTTACGCAAAACCTGAAAACGGCGATCCGGAGGTTGAAGCATGCGCCGAATCAGAGACCTGATGAACCGGAAAAGAGAGGGATGGGGCTGATATTGTCTCAGACGCTGAAGAACGAAACTACGGGTTTCGTAGTTCCAGTTGTTGACCAGACCCTCGATCTGGCGTATACGCTTTTCGGAAAGATGGACGTTTATGGGGGTTTTGGTCTTGCGGACGGTTGACATATGATCCCTGCAACTCCTTTCCCAATATTCGAGGGCGTTGGAAGTCCAACCGGAAGTTTAATCGCTAAATTTAAAAAAAATGACCTACGGTCCGATTCTGACGGCCATTAACCACTATTGACTTATCAGCCTTTACACCCGGCTGTTGTTAGCGCGTGGTTTGTTGCCGCTGGGTCCAGGGATATTTTTTCAGGGCTTCGGTGAGTGATGGCCCTTCCGGAGCCGCAGTGCCGATCATTTCGCCAACCGGCTTTCCGGAGGCCGGGACCCCACCGGCCAAAGCGGATGGGGCGGGAAGAACGACGGGCGGAGTTCCCGATGTATTGTTCAGAACAAAGGTGTTTTGCCCGTGCAGATTTTTTTCATAAGCTGTTGCCCATTTCTGCTGATTAAGAAACTCGAGCAGGACCTGATCGTTCTGCTGGTTGAAACCCAGAGCCTCCCTGAAATCGCGGATAGAGTCACGATAGGCGGTATACAGCTTGCGAATCCGGCTGGCCTCCTGGTCAGCCGCATAGTTCTCGGCCTCGGCAATCATTTCACGACGTTTCTTTTCCTCGCTGGCCTCGGCCAGTTTGTCACCGAAACGGGTATTGCGCAGAACAAAGGAAACGATCTCGACACCGTATTTGCTCTCCATGGTCGGGCCGCCGATATTGATGGGATCCTTCTTGAGGATCAGGTAGATTTCCTCCTTTAATGCCTGGCGCTGGGAGATCAGCTCATCGACGGTTTTTCCCTGCATCACGTCCTTGACCATGCCGTCAAAGTCATTCTGAAACAACTGCTTGGGTTCGCGGTTTTCAATACCCCAACGCTCCAGATCAGTTATGCGGTAGGTCAGCATGGCGCTCGTCCAGAGAGCGATATTGCCTTTGGAAATAATTCTCTGTTCCTGGGGATCACCGCCAAGATAGAGCTCCTGGTTCATGAGGGGAACCTCCAACTCCAGACGGGAGAAGAAAGGGGGCCGAAGGTGCCAGCCGACGTCATCCACAACCCGCCGCTTGCCTGCCAGGTCTTCCAGCACCACGGCATAGTTATAGCGGACCTTGTAGATGGTTTTGGTGGCGTAAATCAGGGCAATTCCGTAATACAGGAGGACGCCGATAATAAGAAAAAGAGTCCCTTTTTTCAGGATATTTTTCAGTCGGGCTCGCTGCAATAATTGAAATCGCTTTTTCTGGTCCAATTTATCCCTCCTTTTTTAGAAACATATTCTTTATGATATCATCTTTCAGTGGATTTCCCATTTAACGCCATAAAAACATCAACTAAACTCTATAAGCTGGAAAATCCGGCAGTTGTCACCAGCACCTGCGGATGAATATCTTGAGGCTTTCGCAGTTCAACTGAAAAGGGGGAAAAATGGTTGCCAAGGTTTATTTTTGCGATATGCGTTCAGGCCTGAATGAAAATCTGCATGGCAAGCTTGTCCGGCTCATGGACGAGGCGGGGTTGCCGAAGATCATTGATCGCGGGGACCTGACAGCGGTAAAAACCCACTTCGGCGAAAAAGGAGGGCATGCTTTTGTGCGTCCAACCTTTCTGCGCAGCGTGGTCGAACGGCTCAAAGAACTCGATGCCAAGCCCTTTATCACCGACTCGTCAACCCTCTATCCCGGAGAACGCAAAGACGCTGTTTCGGCTTTGAGGTGCGGCATTGAAAACGGTCTGGCATACGCCGTGGCCGGCGCGCCCCTGATCATGTGCGACGGCCTGCGCGGCCTTTCATCGCGCCGGGTCCCGATCAATGGGAAGATCCTGAAAGATGTCGATATCGGCTTGGAAATTCTTGAAGCGGACGCTTTGGTGATCGTCTCGCATTTCAAAGGCCATGAATTGACCGGCTTCGGGGGCGCCCTCAAAAACCTCGGCATGGGCTGCTGCAGTCGCGAAGGCAAGATGGAGCAGCACTCCAGTGTAGCCCCGCAGATTGCGGCGGAAATCTGCACCGCCTGTGGAGCCTGCATCAAAGCATGTGCCCATGACGCCATCGTTTTTGAAGAAGGAAAAGCACGGATCATTGATGACAAATGTGTCGGCTGCAGCCGCTGCATTTCAGCCTGCCCCGAAAAGGCAATCCGCATTCAGTGGAATGAAAGCGCGCCCATGGCCATGAAAAAATGGCCGAGTACGCTGCCGGAGCCCTGGACGGCAAACAGGGGAAAGCCCTGCATATCAATTTCGTCATGCAGGTTTCACCGGATTGCGACTGCTACGGCCATTCCGATGCCCCTATTGTCCCGGATATCGGCATCCTCGCCTCCACCGACCCGGTGGCTATCGACCAGGCCTGCGTCGACCTGGTCAACCAGGCCCAGGGCCTGCCGGGAACCGCTTTGAAAAAAGGGCACGAACCGGGCGGCGACAAGTTCCGGGGCGTCCACCCTCATATCGATTGGGATGTCACCCTGGAGCATGCCGAAAAAATCGGTTTGGGGAGCCGTGAATATGAGTTAATCCTTCTTCAGCCGCAAAAGGAGAGTTGGTAAATACGGTCACTTGATCACAGCTCAGATGGCTTTCCCTGGTTCAATCACCATTTTCCGAAAAGCCACTATCCCTCAAAATGGCAATGGCCCACCTCAAATCCGGGTTGGGCCATTGCCATTGGACAGTCAGACAAATTCAGTAAAAAACCATGATTTTGCAGATATATATCAGGTCATAAAATCATGGCGAGAACATTGCTACACCTTGACAATCTCATCCATCTGCCGGTCAATTTTTTCCAATTCTTTTTCCCGTCCTTCCTTTTTCAATTTTTCGCGGAGCCGATCCAGTTCGTCCCGGAGCTTGGGTATCACCTCATTTTGAAGATAATTCCGGACTTCTTCTTTTTCCCGGTTAAATTCTTCGGCGAACTGCTTGAAGTTTTCCTCAAGTTGTTTAACTTCCTGACTATCCGGTATCTTACTGATTTCGCTTTTGAAATTTTGGAACTGCCGCGAGAGATCATCGAGTGTGGCTTCCAGCTCCTTATCAAATTGCCGGGTTTTAGTATTCAAAAATTTCTTCAATTCATCTAAAGCCTCGCGCAGTTCATTTTCGGCCACTCCGGCTTTTTCTTTCAAATCACTGATAATTTCCTCAAAATAGCCCCCTTTTACAGAGCCCTGGACGATACTGCCATTCTTCAGGAGGGTGCCGCCGGGACGTTCCTGTTCCACTATCACGGCCTTTTTTGACGGCTCCTTGGGGGCGTTCCCGATGTAAAACCTGGAATCCTCCGTCGCCGCGTTTTTAAACCCCGGGGTTATTTCTATTGCGACCAGATAGTCACCCTGGTTGGTATAGGTGATGTTTTTTACCAGTCCGATTTCGTTTTCCTCAAAAAAGACGGCATCATTTTTTTTGAGCCCCGATAAATCTGAAAACCGAACCTCTAAGGTCAAAGACCTCTCAAAACACCCCCCCAAAAACAGGGACGAAAGGATAACAGCAAACATGGTGAAACGAAGAAAATTTTTTTGTTTCATTTTTCCCTCTTATTAATACGAAAATATTTGTTTATGGAAAGAGCAGAAACCCAAACATCTCTGTAATTATTAAGACATAATGGCACAATGTCTCACATCGCCCTTTCCATGGGCGACACGAGTCCTTGCGCTGAATAGTTTCATACCTTTTTTATTTTAACCCACTTTGACAGTCGAAAACAAATTTACCAGAAAAAAGGAGTCGATCAATCCGGGCCAACCGGTCTTCCTGACAACGATAGAGAGAAGGGGAAAAGCTGGTTTTTGGCAATTATTCGGATCAATGGGCTCGTGGCGCCCGATTGGCGGCAGTCGAGTCCCGGGGATAGGCTCATGCAGCCTTTGAAACAGGCAAGACGAGATCATTCGCAACATTCTGAAAAGTTACGTTTTTATGGTTTTCACTCTTTTGGACCGACCGCAAAGAAATTATCATGCGATCCATTGGGTTCTAAAAAAACCTGCCGGGTGTAAAATATGCATATAGGTGGGAGCAGAAGGCTTATTTCCATCCATTTATCTGTTTGTCCCCTTTGCGTTTTTTCGTAAGAATAAAAGGAGATGATTCCATGAAACATCGGCTTTTTTCTTGTCAGCTTTTATGCCTGGCTTTTTTCCTCGTTTTATCCGGTTGCAGTGGAGGGGAAAAGGAAACCGTTCCAGAGGTGAAAGAACCGACTGCCGTTGAAAGTGAAAAACCTGAAAACACCAGCCGGGGCCTGGTTGATTCGGGTATCGAATGCGAGGAGCATAAATATTCTTTTCCCAAAGGGGAATGGCATACCCTGTCCTTCAGCAAGAGGCTGGACAATTTTAAGGAGGATGGCGATTTCAGCTGCGAGATTGAAAATGAACGCCCATGTGACGGTGTGGAAGTAGGGAACCTTTATTGCGGCGTGGAAAGCACCTCCTATTCGGAACCCCAGTGGATACTCCGAACTTCGATTGCCAACGAAGAGGAATTTGTTGGCTATTTGAAGAAAAATCATCTTTCCTCGCAAATACCTGTCAGTATCGTGGGGATACCCACGGAAAAAGGGTTCAATTTGACCCTGGTAATAGATGGGGGGATTTCTCTTTTTGATCAAAAGAACAACTACGCAAGTAAAATGGGCGCCCTCAACAATGATGAGATAATGGAAAAATTAGGCGCGTTGCCGTCCATTCCGGGCCTGGATATCTATATTGAAAAAGAAGATTTTGACCGGGAAGGCTTTGTTGCCAATATTGACCTGGATGTTTTTGTAGCCGACGGAACCGGCTCAGGATGTGCGGTTACGGTGAATGCCACAATAGATGGGGCAAAAACTTCAAGGTTCATCCACCCGATCATAGGAGTCGGTGGGGACGTGAATGTTTCCGGCCCCTGGCACTCAACTGAGTGCTTTTAAGACCGATCGAATACGAAATTCATTATTTCTTGCGTTAAGCGGTTATCCTGAAATTTACAGCATTGGCTACATGCAAATGGCCCCACCTTAATTGGGTGGGGCCATTTGTCATTTTTGAGAGTTTTGAATCAAACGGTCCCTGAGGAAAATTCCAAAAAGGAAGAAGTTATGGTAGGTTTAGTGAAACTCTAAGATTTTTTTCTCACCAAATCTCGATAACTGAAAATGCCCGACAACAAATTTTTTGACCTATTCGTTTCATCCCCCTGCATCCTTGGCGAAGGAGCAGTCATAGAGCGTTTACGTCGCAACACCAATCTGGCACTCGATCCCCATCTGGTTAATGCCGCGTTCATATATTCTGAGGAGTCCCGCTCGGCCCTGGAGAGCATCTGTCGCCAGTACTTGGAAATTGGCAGAGAATACGATCTGCCGCTTTTGGTTTCCACCCCGACCTGGCGGGCGAACCGGGAACGCATTGCCATGGCCGGTTTTGAGGATTTCGATGTTAACGGCGACAATGCTAAATTTCTCAATGACCTGCGTGCTGGCTACGACAGCTATGCGGAGAAAGTGATTATCTGCGGCCTGATGAGCTGTCGAGGCAACGCCTATGCCCCTGTCGAGGCGCTGGATGTCGCCGAGGCGCAAGCTTTTCATTCCTGGCAGGCGGAGAAGCTGGCCAAGTCAGAGGTCGATGTGATACTCGCTTCTACACTGCCGGCCATAAGTGAAGCCACTGGTCTTGCATTGGCGTTGGCAGCTACCGGCAAGCCCTATCTGATCAGTTTCGTGGTTCGCCCGGAAGGAACACTTCTCGACGGGACTCCGCTGCACTTGGCCATAAATGCTGTTGATACGTCTGTAAAGCAGAAGCCGTTTGCGTACATGATCAATTGTACCCATGCCTCATTTGCCCGGGCGGCATTGCTTCAGCCGACCAATTCTTCCCCTTTGGTGCGGCAACGGATTGTTGGCCTGCTTGCCAATACTGCAGCACTCAGCCCTGAAAAACTCGATGACAGCGTTAGCCTGGTTGAGGAGGAGCCAGCTGATTTCGCCAATACGGTTGCCGCGCTGCACCGGGACCTTGGGCTTAAGATTCTCGGCGGCTGTTGCGGAACTGACGACCAGCACATCAGAGCCCTGGCTGCCCAACTCGCAAATAACTGCCGGTAAGACTACCCACTGCAACAGCCAATTTTACCCTTTCAAAAAAGTGACAAAAACTTTCGTTTTTTCCGGCAGTTTCACTAAATGGCTTTAATTCTCCTCAAATCACCAATCTAAATTCAGGTTAACCCATCGGAGGGGCTTGTGCGCCCGTGACGAAGCAAACAGCAGTTTCAAAGAAAAGTATAAATCCACTTCATATCAGCTGGTTAGATATTTGAATAAAGGAGTTGCAATGCCTGATTTTTTTACTCCCATGAATTTTTTATTGTAAATTTTTTATTCAAATATTAATATATTCAAGTTTTGTAATATTTTGGTGGCTCTTTTTTTGCTTTTTAAAAAAGAAAACCAACAACAGACTCCTTTTAAATCAAAAAGCAGGCGAAAAATAAGTGGGAAGTGGTCACGATACGGGCTCTGACAATCCTCTCTCTGCTGCATGCACAACCATGAGCGGCAAGGACGTGATCTCCAAATAACAATTTTCTTTTAATGGGGCAAGGAAATGCAGGGATATTTTACAGGCGGTCTATATATTTTTTTGGGTTCAATAGGGATATTTTTTGCTGGAAAAGATTACTTTATTAACAACAACTTACATGCCCTTGATTCATATTTGTCAATTGCTGTTTTTTTTATAGGCGTGGGCTTTAGTTTCCACACATATGTTTCTATAAAAAAGATAGGCAAGGAAAATTTCAAGGAAATAAGGGGCTGTTTTTTGCCAGGCACAAAAAAGTGACGAAAATTACAACGCTAGAAAAACCCGCCAAAAAACTGGTGGGCTTTTCTTTTTTAATGGATGTCAGTGAGCAATCTCTTTTTTCAGAAAAGATTCCATTCCCCACCCTTGGTTCCACCAACATTATTTAAGGATTAATCGAACACAACCTGTCAGGTAGAACCTGAAGTACGTATACAATGGTATTTCAGGCAATCACATACGCCCCCGTCCCCACGGCAATCAGGCTGTCCCTGTCGTTGTGCAGCTCGACGCGCGTGACGGCGACCTTGCGGCCGGTACGGAGGATGTAGCCGGTTGAGATGAACCATTCCCCCAGGCCCGGCCTGAGGTAATCGACGCGCAGGTCGATGGTCCCGAGCTTGCCGAAAATCTCCAGTCTTTTCTCCAGAGACTTATCCGCCAGTTGCTGCTGCGCCCCCAGAAAAGCGACCAAGCCGCCGGTTACGTCTATGACCGAAGAGATCACCCCGCCGTGCAGGGTTCCCCGCTGGTAGTTGCCGATCAGTTCTTCCCGCATGTCGAACCTGATCCTGGGGTTGTCCCCGTCAAGAGATTCGATCTTCAGCCCGAGGACCTTGTTGAAAGGGATCTTCTCGTTGAAAATCGTCTGAATGGCGGCAAAAATACTATCATTTTCCATCAAATCCCCCTTTTAGTGCCTCAATAAAAATCTGCATTATTTTCCGCCACCCGGTTGAACCACTCGGGATGTCTGCGTCCATCCTCCAAAACCGCTTCCGCATAGGCAATGATCTTCTCCCGGTCCTTGGGATAGGTGCCGGCCAGGCTGAGGATGTTGGATACGTGATCGGAGCGCAGGATGGTCCCCTGCGGCTGCAGATGCCTGACCAATGCCAGCGCCTCCTCGATAATCTCCCCGTTGCTGAGCGGTTCGATAAGGCGGATGAAATTCTCGTTGTGAGCGCGAATCAGGGTCAGCAGGGAAAAATAGCGGGGTGACAGGGCATTGACCCAGGCCGCTGTGGCAGCCGCATGTTCGGCGCTGCGCCGGCGTCCGGCCAGGCCGAGAATAGCGGTGACGGAAAGCTTCATCCCGGCATCCTGGGCCTTGCGGCATTGGGCCAGCATCTCCTTGGCCGTGTAGCCCTTTCCCACCAGCTTGAGGGTTGCCGGGTCACCGCTTTCGAGTCCGAAATAGAGTATGCGCAGTTTCCTCTCATGGAGGGCCTGAAGTTCCGCAAAGGTTTTTCCCGTCAGGCTGTTGGGAGAGGCGTAGGCTGCCACCCTGTTCAGGTTTGGAAAAGCCGTGGACAATCCTTCGAGAAGGGCGACAAGATCGGTCTGGGGGTAGATCAAGCCGTCCCCATCACCGATGAACACACGCTTGATGTGATCACGATGGTTTTCCGGGACCGACTCGATCTCCGCCAGCACATCCTGCAGAGGCCTCAGAGCAAAGGTCTTCATCTTGTACATGCCGCAGAAGGCGCAACGGTTGTGCGAACAACCGATGGTCGCCTGGAATATCAGGGAATTGGCTTCTGCCGGCGGCCGAAAGACCGGCTCATTGTAGTCGAAATAGTAATACATGGGGAGACCAGGGATATTTCCGTTGTCTACAAACTCTGTGTTTGTTGTACGTCTAAGCAGGGACGATGTCAACCGGCTCGGGTAACGCCTCTATTTTCCGGGGCACCCCATGAGCAGTCTGTTTTTCGGCGTAATCTCTTCCGGTATCAAGCGGGTAATGACTGAATAACCTTCCGCACGAAGGTGTGTCGCCCTGATGATGTCAACGGCGAGAGGGCCGTCTATCCATCCTTCCAGGCCACCGGTTTCAGACAGGCCGATATCCTGGCAACAAGGCAGAACAGCCACTTGGGCTCCTGCCTTGACGGCTTTTTCAAGGACTCTGTCGGTCAACGTTCCGCAAGCATGAATCGCCAACACCATGTCGTCAGGAGTTATTTCAAAATCCTCTATGGATGTTTCCACATAATGAATACGGCCAGTTAGCCTTGGCCAGGTGTCGATAATCGATTGAGAAAGTGTGGACGCATTTTGAGGAAAATCGGAATCCACAGCCACGGCTTCAGCCGAACTGTCATCCAGGATCAGCATGATATGAGATAAGAGGCCATGCCCGCTGGCGAAATCGACAACTCTGCCCCCACGCCACTTTCTGCGCACCCGCCTCGCAACCTCCCAGGCCTCGAACAACTCTTTGGCGGGAAGGACCTCAGCCCTGCATACGGCTCTGGCAATTTTATCGAAAAGCGTGTCAGAGGGGAAAAAGGATAGTTGTTTCCGTGTCAGTCTGCTTTTGGACGATTTCAGCATGAAAGTTTCTTATCTGACAATTTGCTTGAAGAGTGAGGGAAATTGATAGGTTATACAAAAGCAAGGGGCATTATGCCGTCTTGAGTTGTCATAATCAAAGGTATTTGAATATTTTTTTGACAAGATGAAATCATATCCCGGCTTGATTCAGGCTCTTGGCCTTGGTTTTCAAAACTTCTGTGCTATAAATGGAAGAAGAATATGGTTGAAAACAACCGTGATTTCAGAACTTTGGCCGGTTTTCCTAAAAAATGGACATTGCTACTCAGCGCAAGGACTCGTGTTGTCCATGGAAATAGCATTTGCCGCCCGGATGGGTTCACGCGGCCTTTGGAATGGGCGAGGCGAGGCCTTGTGCCGACGAGCTGAATAATTTCCAATGGACAAACTAAAGAGGCTGATAGATATCGCGGGGAATCTCCGCCAATTCGGTCATATCAATCTCCTTCCCCAGAGCCTGAATAAGCTCTTCGGCATCCCGGCTTCTTAACTGCGGGTAGCCGATCTCCACCACTGCCTGGCGGGGGTCAAGGGTGCGGACAAAGGCCAGCCCGTCATAGCTTTCGAGAATGAAGCGCAGATAGGCGATGTGGGTGCGGGAGAGATTGAAATAACGTTTGACGAATATTTTATGTCCCATCTTTTTGGTTCCTGAAGAAAGGAATAATGACATGATAATCGGTGTTCCGAAAGAGATCAAAACCAAGGAGTTTCGGGTCGGCATGGCTCCGGCCGGAGCCCATACCCTGATTGACGACGGCCATACCTTGCTTATTGAAAAAGGTGCCGGCCTGGGAAGCGGCCTTACTGACGAGGCATATGTGGAGGCCGGGGCGCGAATTGCCGAATCCGTCGATGAACTTTACGCCCAAAGCGATATGATCGTCAAGGTCAAGGAACCCCTGCCCGAGGAGTTTCCCCGTTTCCGGGAAGGACAGATCCTGTTCACCTATCTCCACCTGGCTCCAAGCCCTGAGTTGACCCGCTTTCTCCTCGAAAGGAAGGTGACGGGAATTGCCTATGAAACGGTCCAGCTCGAAGACAGCTCCCTGCCTCTGCTGACGCCCATGAGCCTTATCGCAGGGCGGCTGGCGATACAGGTCGGAGCCCATTATCTGGAGAAGGAAAACGGCGGCAAGGGACTGCTGCTTTCAGGAACGCCCGGAGTGCCGCCGGGCAAGGTCGTCATTCTCGGCGGCGGCATCGTCGGCGAGAACGCCGCCCGCATGGCCATCGGCATGAATGCCGACGTGACCATGATGGATATCAACCTGAAAAAGCTGACCTTTCTTGACGAACTTTATCAGAACCGCATGAAAACCCTTTTTTCAACCCCGTACAATATCCGCAACGAGGTGGAAAAAGCCGACCTCCTTATCGGCGCCGTTCTCGTTGCGGGGGCCAGGGCGCCACACCTTGTCAGTCGCGACATGGTGGCCTCTATGGCACCGGGCAGCGTGATTGTCGACGTTTCCATCGACCAGGGAGGGTGCATCGAAACCATCCGCCCCACCAGCCATGAGCAGCCGGTTTACGAGGTGGACGGCGTTCTCCATTACGGAGTGACCAATATTCCGGGAGCGGTGAGCCGTACCAGCACCTTTGCCCTGACCAACGCCACTCTGCCGTACGCCAGACTGCTCGCCCACAAAGGCTTCGAGCAGGCCGTCAGGGAAAACCGGCCCCTCTATCTCGGGGTCAACACACACGCTGGTTTACTGACCAACCAGCCGGTGGCTGAAGCCCTCGACCTGCCTTTTACTGAACTGGCTGTTTGAAAATAGTTTTAAGTAAAAAGTGTTAAGTTTTAAGTATAATGACCCTTGTGCCGCAACCCGCAGGACGAGATGTGGCGGGGTGCGGGGTGGCCTTTTCTTTGTGGACTATTCAACACAGGGCCTCGTGTCGCCCTTTTCACTGGTGGCATGAACTTATCGTGCGAATTTATTCTTTGGTGGGTTCTATCTGCCGGCGGGCATAAAAAAGAAGAGCAAGCTGGGTTTTGGCGTCGGTTATCTCGCCCTTGTCTACCATGTCGAGGGCTTCTGCCAGTGACAACCTCATAATCTCAATGTATTCATCGTGTTCCAGAGACTGTTCGCCGGGATCCGTGATCTCAGCAGCGAACATATGCAGACAGGCGTCGGAAAAGCCGACGGCATTGTGCATGAGACCGAGCTTGCGCATGGATTTGACCCGGTAGCCGATTTCCTCCTGAATTTCCCTCGCCACACATTCTTCAGGTACCTCCCCCTCCTCCAGCTTGCCGGCCGGTATTTCGATGACCATGCCGTTCATGGCCGCCCGGTATTGGCGAATCAGAACGATGCGGCCATCCTCGAGCAGGGGAACGACCCCCACCGCACCGGGATGGCGGACAATTTCACAGGAGACGCGGCGTCCGTTGGGGAGTTCGTGTTCCTCGATATTCAGGGTCAGTATTCTACCGGCGTAGATTTGTTGGCTTTTTCGCATCAGTCTTGTTTCGCTTATTGGTCAGAATGAATTGAGCCGCCGGATGAAAGCCTTCAAAAGTCCGTGAGAGCGGCGATCGAAGACAAAGGTCAGGCGCGGCAGATTCATCAGGGCCGGCTCGTCCTTCTCTACCGGCAGGGGGCCGCTAAGCTGGAGATGGCTGCCCGGTTCGATAATCTCGCTGAATTCCTCTTCGAGGATTTTCAGGCATTCTTCCTTGAGGGGCTTGTTGAGACGAACAATGAGAGTCTTACCGTGAAAACGGATGGAGTGAAAGTTCCGGTAAAACTGGTCGATATGATCAGCGGCTTCAACTGGATCCCGGGTAATGGTGAAAAGACTGAAATCCTGCCCTGAGATCAACCCTTTGGTCAGCAAAGTGTCCTTCATGAAATTGAAGACATTGTCCCAGTAACCACCATCATCCCCATCGATGAAAATCAGGGGAATGGGTGGGTTCTTCCCGGTTTGCACCAGGGTGAGTGTCTCCATGGCCTCGTCCAGGGTGCCGAAGCCGCCGGGAAACAGCGCCACGGCGTCGCTCTCCTTGAGGAAAGCGACTTTGCGGTTGAAAAAATATTTATAGGTGATGGAATGCTTGCTCTCCTTCATCACCGGGTTGGTCTCCTGCTCAAAGGGGAGGCGGATATTGACAGCGAAAGAATTTTCCTCGCCCGCCCCTTCGTTGCCTGCCTGCATGATGCCACCGCCGCCGCCGGTGATGACCATGTAGCCCCGGTCCGCCAGCAGTTTTGCGAAATCGCGACATTTTTTGTAAATGGGATCCTCCGGGGTGGTGCGCGCCGAGCCGAAGATAGTGACTTTCTTGCGCTCGCGATAGGGGCCGAATATCTTGTTGGTGTAACGCATCTCCTTCATGGTCGTGCGCATCAACTTGAGGTCGGCCAGATAGTCGTTTTCCTGACCCGCCTTGAGGGCGCTGATAATCATTTCGCGTATGATCTCCGGATGATGGACGCCCACCATACCGGTCAATTCATCAATGAGGTGATCAATTTCGTTGTTGGTGCGGTTGAATGACAGTTCCATAAGGTTGTTTTCTCTCAGAAAAATAGTAAGCTTCATCTCGTTTCATCAAAAAATAAAGATTAAGAATTATCTCTTATCCTGAAAAGTTTCAAGGTAAAATCTTTCAATCATGATAAAAGAAATGTTAGCCGCCTGTTGATAAAAAGCGTTTTTGGCCCTCAGGCTTTGTTGCGCAGCTTTTTCAAATGCTCACATTTTTTTGTCTTCGCTTCGCCTTTCAAAATCCGCGCGCCTGACCTGAGACGCAAATTCTTTTTTTCCCTCAAGCTGTTGGACAAAAGTTAAATCTTTATTAGACGATGATGAAAAAAGGAAATTCCTGCGGACCGCTTCCATGATGGACATAAAATTCAAATACGGTCTTGACGATAAGCCCCCCTGGTGGGTGGCATCCCTTTATGGCCTGCAGTGGCTGGCCGTCACCCTGCCCGGCGTTCTGATTATCGGCAAGGTGGTTGGCACCTTCCACTTCAGTCAGCCTGCGGAACAGATATTTTATCTGCAAAAAATCTTTCTGATTACCGGTGTCAGCCTCTTTTTTCAGATCCTTTACGGACACCGGCTGCCTCTGATCATGGGGCCTGCCGCAGTTCTTCTGGTCGGCATTATCGCCACCCGCGGGTTCGAACTGGATACAATCTATACAGCTATCTTTGTCAACGGCCTGCTGTTGGCTTTTCTCAGCCTGTCCGGGTTGTTCGGAAAAATTCGCAGGTATTTTACCACCACGGTAGTGGCCGTGGTCCTGCTTCTCATCGCCTTTACCCTGACCCCGACCATTCTCGACCTGATCATAGCTGGGGGGACTTCTCCCTCGCCCATCTCCCGGCTGATCTTCAGCTTCTGCTTTATTCCAGGCATATTCCTGGTTGAAAGCCGCCTCAAGGGGGTGGGTAAAGCAATTGTGGTCGTTGCTGCCATGGCACTCGGCTCCCTTCTTTATTTTTTCTTTTTTAATGCGCCGGCCACTACCGGAACGAATGGCCATGCCGCCTGGTTCGGCTGGCCCCTTGGGTTGCCCATGGCAGGTTTCAGTTTCGACTGGGGGGTGATCCTCTCCTTTCTTTTCTGCTTCATGGCCCTCGCAGTTAATGACCTTGGTTCCATTCAATCCTTGAAGGGATTCTTTCCCCTTGACGACATGGGCAAAAGGACCCGCAACGGCATGGCTTTGACCGGCCTTTCCAACGCCCTCTCCGGCTGCCTGGGAATTATCGGTAGCGTCAATTATTCCATCAGCCCGGGAATTGTCCTTTCCACCGGCTGCGCCTCGCGTTTTACCCTTATGCCGACGGCAGCCGCCCTGGTCCTGTTTTCCTTCTCGCCGGCGGCCATCGCCTGCATGGCAGCCATCCCGCGCCTGATCATCGGCTGCGTTCTCTTCTACATTCTTGCCAACCAGGTGGCCGCCGGCCTGACCGTCGCAACTGGCGGGAAAGAATCCTTTTCTTTCAGGGACAGCCTCGCCATCGGCATCCCGGTTCTGTTCGGCACCGTGCTTTCCTTCCTCCCGCCGCAGGTAGTGGCTGACTTCCCGGACTTTTCCCGCCCCATTATCGGCAATGGCTTCGTCATGGGGGTTCTCGCCTCCCTGCTGGTGGAGCACGTTCTCCTCAGGGACAAAAAAGGAGACTGAGACTGATTGCATGGCCGCAAGCAAAGGCGAAAATCGCTTTCGCCCCGGGGAAAATCCATGCTAAGCTTTTTGACAACCCATAATCCAAAGTGGCTTAAAGGATACGCACCCATGAGCGACAGCACAATTCAACCCAAAGGAGAGGACCTGCGCAAAGCAGTCCGCTGGATCTCCGACCAGGGGACCTGGGACTACAAGCGCATCGAAGAAGCCAGCCAGCGCTTCAACCTGTCTCCCAAAGACCAGGAGTTTCTCATTCACTTTTTCCTTAAATCTAAATCCATTGGTTAGGGGCGGAAAAAGATTGCAAGTGCTTGACCTGAACAAGTGTTTCAAAAATCTGAGGCGCACCCTTAGGTTCGTCGGTGATTGTTGAAAAGCTTAGGCCGGTCAATGACTTGTGCTATCGTCCGGTCATAATTCACGGATACAGGTTCAAAAAAAAGACGGGAAAGCTTCATAGCCTTCCCGTCTTCCCAACAGCTTTACAATATTCTGCGATAGCCTATTCACCACCAGAGTGAATTGGCCGCCATTTAACACTCCTCAAAGTTTCTTTTTTTCACACCAGATAAAAAAAGCAATGCCGAGGGCGGCAAACACGGAGATCACCACCCAATGATTGACCTGCAGAACTCCGGGCAGGGTGATTTTCCCCAGGTCACCCCACTTGAGGAGGTTGTCCTTCATGCCCGAATAGGCCTCGGCATAAAGAGACGCGCCCAAGAGCATGCCCAGAAGCCCCCAAACGGCATGGACGCGGCCCTCGCCGAGAGCGCCCGCCGCGGTCCCCGGACAGTAGCCGAGAATAGCCCAGCCGATGCCGAAAATCAGGCCGCCAATTATCTGGGCGCCGAGAACCGTACTTTTGATGGAAAGGGAAATCATGCCCAGGTCAACGAGCATGTAAAGGCCGATCGAGCCGACGATGATGGCCGAGAGCATGAACTTGATAATGGTCATGTCAATCAGGCGGAGAAAACCGATCTGCTTTTCAAAACGGAGGACTCTCCCTTTCTGAAGAAGAAACCCAAAAAGGATGCCGGTCAAAAGGCCAAGTGTCAAATCCATGGATATTCCCTCCCTCCGTAAATAAGCCGGGCGACAATAATGCCGCCGATCAGGAAGCAGCCCAAGGCGATAAAGCCACTTACCGAAAGCTGCATCAAGCCGCTCATGCCATGCCCGCTTGGGCAACCCCCCGCCATGCGGGCACCGAACATGGCAATCACTCCGCCCACGAAAGCTCCCAGGGCCCGGCACCAGGGACTGGTTCCGAACCTTCCGGACCACATGGGGGGAACCGTCTCTTTCTTGTAACTTTTATCGGTCAGAGAAGCACCAAAGGCACCGAGAAAAATGCCGAAGACAAGCATCATCTGCCAGTCGATCTTGACCTTTTCCTTTTGAAAATATTCGTTTTGAGCGACGCGCTCGGGGGCCACTTTCTGTTCGGCCAGACCGGCAGCACGTACGAATGTAGTCGAGGCACCCAGATACTGCCCTTTGCCCAGCAACTGGGTCGTCACCAGGACTGACACCACAGCCAAAATTCCTACTAGAATTCCGGCAAAATAAGGATTCCAGCCTCCATCCGTTTGCATAACAACCTCCTCAAATATTCTCCGGCGCCGCGCAGAAACCTGTCTGACTTGGGGAATCATAACGAAAAAAAGGGCCATCGAGGACAGATCTTTGCAAATTTGAAAGCGAATAGCGGGACTATTTGCCGAAAATTTGCGGGGATATGGACCGATTCACCTTTTTTGCCGCAGGTTGATTCCTGAGTCCGACATACTCCTAGAACGTTTTTTCATCCGGATCAATGAATAAACAGGCTATCAGTTTAGACTTTTCTGCGCTATTTTTCCAGTATTCCCTGCTAAAATGTTGCTACTTTTTCATTAGGTTATGCCCGGAACCGTGAGTTATGACCGGGCGATGGCGCAAGTCATTGACCGGCCAAAGCTTTTCAATAATCACCGACGAACCGTTGAGTGAGCCCAATATTTTCGAAATACCTATACAGATCAAACAGTTAAGCTCTTCTCCAGGCCCCTGCCCACGGATTCAGGTCATAAAAAATACTCCTGCCCGGCATGCAACGATTCAAAGTCATCAAAAACCTTCTATAGTGTAACAATTTTAATCGTATTATTTCGCTTCTTCCAGGACTCTCAAGGCCATGGCCACAAGAAAATAAATTCCTCTCGGTATGGCCTCGTCATTGAAATCAAAAAAAGAGCTGTGGAGAGGTGGACGGTTTTTACCCATGCCAAGGCGGAACATGGCGCCGGGAGCCTTGAGAAGATAGTAGGAGAAATCCTCGCTTCCCATGGAAGGTTTCGCCATATCCTTCCAGCCATCGGAACCAAAGGCGGAGATAACGACATCTTTGGCCACCGCAACCATCCGGGGATCATTGCGGGTGGGGTGATAACGGTGGGTATAGTTGAAATCGTAAGAAGCCCCCATGGCATCGCAAAGACCGCGCACCACCGTCTCCATATGCTCGGGGACCTCCCGGCCGGTATCCATATTCAGATAGCGAACGGTCCCCTCCAGCACAGCACTATCGGGTATGACGTTGGCCTCATAGCCGCTGTGGAAGCGGCACACGGACATGACCACCGGCTCCAGAGCGCTGATTCGATGGCTGGGAATAGCCTGCAGCGCCTCAACGATACGGGCGGCAATGAGAATCGGGTCGACGGAAAGCTCAGGCAGAGAAGCGTGGGCGCCTTTGCCCTGCACCCTGATCTCGAAAAAATCGGCCGCCGCCATGAACTCTCCCGGCCGGGAAGCAATGATTCCCGTGTCAACGCCAGGCCAGCCGTGAAGAGCAAAAACAGCTTTGGGCGAGGGGTCATCGAGGCAGCCTTTGGCGACCAGATCCCGTCCTCCGGCGACGACCTCTTCGCCAGGCTGGAAAACAAAGCGCACCGAACCGTGGAAATTTTCACGCAGGCCGTCGAGAACCATGGCTGCACCCAAAAGCATGGCAACATGGCCGTCGTGGCCGCAGGCGTGACTGAGGCCCTCAATTTGCGAGGCATAGGCGAGGCCGGTTTTTTCCGGGACGGGAAGTGCGTCGAGGTCGGCACGCAGGGTGACGTTGCTGCCCGCCTCCCTGCCATCCATGAGAGCCACCACGTCAGTTTCCAGAAACGGCGGGAGCATGCGCAGATGCAAAGGCGCCAGGGTTTCCCGCACTAAAGCGGCGCTGGCCTGCTCACCGTGAGCGAGTTCCGGGTGGCGGTGCAGCTGGTGGCGAATGGTGATTATTTCCGGCAGGATTTCGGCAATCCGCTCATGAAGCAGGCTCTGGTCCAGCAAAAGCAACTCCTTTCAGGCAAAATTAACCGAGGGCCACGTCCAGCATCATCATAACGGCAAAGCCACCCATGGTCGTCATGGTCACCATATCAATATGTTTCTGATTGGACTGAGACTCGGGGATCAACTCCTCCACGACAACAAAGATCATGGCCCCGGCGGCAAAGCAGAGAGCATAGGGAAGAACATCCTGCATGTAAATGACAAAGGCAGCGCCAATAACCCCGGCGACCGGCTCAACCACACCGGAAAACTGGCCCAGCATGAAGCTTTTCCAGCGGCTCAGACCCTCGCGCCGCAAAGGCATGGAAACCGCGGTCCCCTCGGGAAAGTTCTGCAGGCCGATGCCGAGGGTTAAGGCGATGGCTGCCCCGATGGTCGCATTAGTGGAGGGACCGGCCGCCACGGCGCCGAAGGCCACCCCCACGGCCAAACCCTCGGGAATGTTGTGCAAGGTGATGGCAAGAACCAGCAGAGTACTGCGCTGCCATGAGGTCTTGACCCCCTCGCTTTGGCTCATGGGCAGACCGGGGTGGAGATGAGGAAGAAATTTATCGGTCAGACGCATAAAAATTCCGCCCGCCAGAAAACCGATGGCAGCCACCAGCCAGGGAATCATCTTCAACTCTTCCGCCATGGCAATGCCCGGGCCGAGCAGAGACCAGAAACTGGCGGCAAGCATGACCCCGGCGGCAAAACCAAGCATGCAGTCCAATAACTTGCGGTTAACCTCTTTGGTGGAAAAAACCAGGGCAGCGCCGGCGGCGGTAAGAAACCAGGTAAACAGAGTCGCCAAAAGGGCCTGAATAACAGGATTCAAAGCCAGAAAAGCATCATACATTATCCATCCTCTCAAATGAGACCAACAGATGAGAATTTATTGCTATTTAACAATATCTCATAGTTTTCGTTATACTATTAAAAAAACATTTCTTCTGTTGTCAAATGAAAGTCATAAGCCGGAATAAGTTTTCCCCAGCGGGTTAGAAAACATGAAAAATGACCATGCCACCAAACCTGCGGTTTTTATCGGCGAAGGAGCGATCAGAACCAGAGTTTCACAGCTGGCCCGAAAGATCTCAACCGATTACGCGGACGCTGATGAACTCCTCCTGGTCGGCGTGTTGAGAGGTTGTTATATTTTTCTTTCCGACCTCTCCAGGCTTCTCACTATTAAGCGCCGCATTGACTTCATTGCCGTCACTACCTACGAGCAGACCATCACCATGCCGGGGGCCGTTCGCCTGCTCATGGATGTCCGCACCGACATCGCCGGTAAACATGTCCTCATTGTCGATGATATTCTCGATACCGGCAAAACCCTCCAGTACCTGCTGCAGACCTTCCAGGCCCGCAACCCGGCATCACTGAAAACCTGCGTTCTGCTGCGCAAAAGTGAACGCCTGATTGAAGATGTGCAGATTGATTACCTCGGTTTCGATATCCCCGACGTCTGGGTCGTCGGTTACGGTCTCGATTACGCGGATCAGAACCGGGCTCTTCCCTACATCGGCATGGTAAAGACTGAAGAGGACTGAAGTGGCGGACGGGTCTTATCGCCGCAAGGCGCTGGCGAAAATCCATATCGCAAAAAAGGAACTGGGGCTGTCCGACGATGAATACCGCGATGTCATCCGGTCCGTGGTACCAGGCAAGGATTCCGCCGCCGACCTGAGCGACCCGCAGCTTCACGACCTGCTCAACCGTCTCCACGAAATCGGCTGGCGGCCGCGTCTGCGGCGCGGTGCCAGCCGCCCACTGCCGCCCACGGTCTGGAAAGCCCGCAGTCTCTGGTTGGAACTTCACGACATGGGGGCGGTGAGAAATCCCGGCTGGACCTCCATGGCCCGTTTCTGCAAACGCATGACCGGCACACAGGACCTCAGGATGTTGGACAACCACCAGGCAATGGTGGTCATCGAGGCGCTGAAGGACTGGCTGCACCGGGAACAGGAGAAAAAACGCGCCTGAATTTGCCGGTGATCATTTGTGCCCATTGAGGGTGCGTATGGTACTTCCAAAGGGACTTGGTATACGCAGGTGGACTTTTCTTCTGTTTCCTGTGTGGTAAAATATAACCATGCTTAGCGAAAAGGAGGAAGACGTTATGTTAGTCTCTGATCCGCCCGGCAATCCTGGTTAAGTTTCAGCAATCTGAATGTCGATATCGCTTGGAAAACAGAGTTAGATGCGATATCAGTTCCCATGGTGGGAACAATTACAAAAAAGTAAATGATAGCAAAATGGCCAACTCTAAATATTGAGTTGGCCATCCTTGTTGATCAGCATTTGTAAGCATCCTGCCAGCCCCCCCTCCATTTTAATCGCCCAAGACAATCTGGAACATCTTTTCTGGCAATATTACTTTTGACTAGTTTCCCCAGGCGGAGTAAATTAAGGGTGTCTTAATTTGGGGGATTCTCCATACTGAAATTTGTCCAGCATAATTCCGCGCCGTTTTTATGTTGACATGCTGCATAAGATTACCGTAGGCGGATTATAGTAGCAAAATGGGGTTGTTTAGTGGTGTTTTGCCACATTTTTAGGCATTTTGATGGTCCGTTTTGGGCGATTTTTTAGTGGCAATGGAAAAACAGTGCATGGTGCATAATTCAATGGTTAGGGCATACAGAAATGGGGAAAAATGACAGACGAAAAATTACGACTTGTTAAATTGCTTGTTGATGCTATGCCTAAGCTGACTCTTGGGCAACTCCATTGGATTCAACGTGTCGTTGCGGTCTTTGGTGGCTTCCACCAATATACAACCAAAAAATCCGACCTATTTGACGAAATTGTGTTAAGAAGTTTTGGTGATGCAATGCGTGTTCATCATAGCTTCTCTGTAGAACCATTTAGTAAAGACAAGTTTGAGTATGTTTTGGTTGAGGTGCTCAAACTTTCTGGCAGAAAAGCTGCTTTGGCTCCAAAGGGCAACCCTGGCCATGATATAACTGTCGATGGCGTAAAAATCTCCTTAAAAACGCAAGCAGATAAAGGGATTAAAGAGAACTCACTTTGGGTAAGTAAGTTTATGGAACTTGGGAAAGGGCAATGGAGCAATAGGCCAGAGGAACTTGAGGACCTTCGACTTCAATTTTTTGAGCATATGAAAAGTTACGACCGTATTTTCTCACTTCGTACGCTCCAAAAAGCCCCGCGCTGGAAATATGAGTTAATAGAAATTCCAAAAGAGTTATTAATGCGTGCGAAGGGTGGATCTCTTGAGATGAAGTTAAATAGCAGGCAGACACCTAAGCCGGGCTACTGTTATGTATCTGATGCCGGTGGCCAAAAACTTTTTGACCTATATTTTGATGGTGGTACGGAGAGGAAGCTTCAAATAAAAAACCTAGAAAAAGGCTTGTGTATTGTACACGCCGCTTGGGAGTTTACTATTTTTAATGTATAAGTGATACCTGAATGGCAGCTGTTCTTTTTTTGGCTATCTCGATAAAATCGGAGTTTAATTCAACTCCGATACATTTACGGTTCAATTCTTTTGCTACTATACCAGTAGTACCAGCGCCATAAAATGGGTCGAACACAATATCATTTGGTCGGCTACCAGCCATTATACAAGGTCTAATTAGTTCTTTTGGAAAAACCGCAAAATGTGCTTCTGGGCAGGGTTCAGTATTGATTGACCAAACGGAACGGCGATTCTTTAGCCCATTTCCATTTGTGGTTTGTTGTTTTATTGCCTCTTGATTGAAAAAATATTTTTCCGATTTTGAGAAGAGAAACATGTATTCGTGTGCTACCGTCAATCGGTCTTTTACGCTCTCAGGCTGGCAATTAGGCTTATACCAAATAATGTCGTTTCGTAGGTACCAGCCATCCCTTTGACATGCCAAGGCAAGAAGCCAAGCAACGCCGATTAGGTCCTTTTTCTTTAGACCTTCTGGGGTTGGTGGCCTATACGACATTGCGCGACCCTTGTTTTTCTCGTCAGAATCGCGCCATTTGCGCCCTCCAGAGGAATATGTATTGCCAATATTTAACCAGAAAGTGCCGTCTGGAGTGAGTATGCGCCTGACCTCGCGAAAAACCATAACTAAATTATTTACGTAATCCATTAAGTCCGGCTCAGCGCCAATTTGGTTATTCACGCCGTAGTCACGTACTCCCCAATAGGGCGGTGATGTTACAACGCACTGCACTGAGCTGTCAGGGAACGACCGAATGACATCTCTAGTATCACCATGAAGAACAACTACCGGATTATTGTCCGTTGGCCACTCGACCACTTGGTTTTCAAGGCATGCTTTTTTTGTGTTTTTCATGAAGAAAAGCCTACTATATTCCTAACGCACGCGCAATAATTAAATTTGTTTTTTTGGGGGTCTCCCACGTTTTTTTTTGCCGTTGTGTGCGAAATATTCAAGATCATGTTCCTTAATCATGTGGTCCCGGCCAAACTTTTCAGAAGGCAACCGCTCTTCCGCAATATACTGCCGAATTCTAGACGCAGTAACGCCGAGGTATGTAGCTGCTTCATCAGTTGTAAAATATTTGCTCATACGTTAGGAATATAGTATAGATGGCCTACCGTGACAAGGGCGAAATTGCCCAACCAAACGGTCTTAGACCAATACGGGGTCGGACCAAAGTAAATAGCTGAAAACAATGAGTAGTTTTAGGTAAATTTGCCTATTTTTGACCTTTAAGGCGCCATTTCCACCCCAAAATGGCAAACACAAAAATGGGACAGGACTATTTTAGCAGGAAGACACACTTGCCCCCTGCAAATAAAGAAACATGGCGCTGCAATTATCAGATCGGTTTTCCCTTCCGTAAAAAACTGCAAACATGAGCATTGACAATGCTCACCCCTTCATTAAAAATCAAAAAAATTTTATTTTATTAGCTGGATAATCGGCCTTGCCCTTAAAGCAAAAGATGACAAACCCCGTCCGGAACAGGCAACAAAAGGAATTATATCCTGGCCGTCATGGAAACAGCTTTGAATTGCTGGTTGACGGCCCCAGCTTTTTCAGTGAAATGCTGGACGCCATCGCAACGGCGGAAAAATATATTTTTCTGGAACAATACCTGGTTTCCTCCGGTGCGATTGCCACTGAATTCATTCGGGCACTGGAGAAGGCCGGCCACCGTGGCGTGAAAGCATACTGCCTGTTTGATGATTATGGTTGTCAGGGGCTGAACAGAAAAGACCGGCAAAAACTTTTCGAGGCAGGAATTCAATTACACTTCTGCAATCCGTTGCGACTGAAAAACTGGCATTATGCTTTGTTTCGTAATCATAGAAAACTGTTGCTGGCCGATGGGGAAACGGCCTTTGTCGGCGGCTCCGGGCTGACGGATGATTTCTGGTCCATCGACAGTCCCTTGACCTCGTGGCATGATGTCATGGTGAAAGTAAAAGGTCCGATTCTGCAGGACTGGCACCATGCGTTTCAGGTATCATGGCGCCATTTCACGGGAAACAGCCTCTCTATACCGGCACCGAAACCGGCGCAGCAGCCCGAGGACCAGTTGGGCCAGGTCCTCACCAACGAGCCTCTGCTGCACAATATTAATCGTTTCACTTTTAAACACATACAACTGGCCAAAAAATCCATCTGGATCGCCACCCCCTATTTTGTTCCCACCAGCAAGTTGCGGCGACGCTTGCGCCGTGCCGCAATGAAAGGGATCGATGTCCGCCTGTTATTGGCCGGCGACCGCAGCGATCATCTCTGGGTGACCCATGCCGCCCGGCGCCACTATTCCCGTCTGCTGCGCAATGGCGTGCGCATCTTTGAATACCAGCCCCGCTTCATCCATGCCAAGATCGTACTCTGTGATGATTGGGCCAGTATCGGCTCCAGTAACCTGGACCGCTGGAATCAACGCTGGAATCTTGACGCCAATCAGGGGGTTGAGGATAAAAGCTTCGCCCGAGCTGTCAGGGCGATGCTAATGACGGACTTTGACCATAGCAGGGAAATCGACCTGACCACATGGTCGCGGCGTTCCTTTTGGCAGCAGTCGTTTGAATGGGGTTTAGGCCATCTTATCGCGGCACTGGAGAGAATCGGCCGTTATCTGCCCCGGCGCTGGAAAAAACCTCCGAATTAAAAAAACGGGGTGAGGCTATGGGGGCAAACCTGCGTCCGGTACCTGATGCCGCTTTGATAATGGGTTTCACGGGTCAAGATTAATAAAGCATCAGCTGGGCCTGAAGGTTTCATGCTGTGCCCGGCTGAATCCGGCTGAAAAGTTGCCCCTGCCATTGAGAATCGACCTCCCTGAAGCGCAACAGAAAACACCTCCCCTTCTTGCATTTAACCTGAAAATAACGCCATTCCGGCTCCAACCAGCGCTTTTCGATCTCTTCTATTTCCAGTCGGGTGTTGTCCCATTCGAAGGCCGTCGGGTATTCTTCTCCCCGGAATCCGGCATGGCAGAAGACCTTCAACGGTTGAAACTCTTTCATATCTATTTCTCTTTTCGCAGGTGCAACAAGCTGGGGTTAGTAACTGTTTGCAGAAAGGTATAAAATAAGTTAAGTATAGCCCGAATTGTTCAACTTGAAGAAAGAACCTTCCAGGTTTTCATTGATGACACCCATTGTCGAAGCAAAAAATCTAAAAAAAACCTTCGGCGCTTTTACCGCCGTTGAGGATGTCAGCTTCCACATCGTCAAGGGCGAGTGTTTCGGCCTTCTCGGCCCCAACGGTGCCGGCAAGACCACGACAATCCGCATGCTGTACGGCTACACGCCCCTCACCAGCGGTGCCCTGAAACTGTTTGGGGAGGACCTTGAGCCCAACCTGCGAAAACTCAAATACCGCATCGGTGTCTGTCAGCAGGAAAACAACCTCGACCCGGACCTGACCGTGCTGGAAAACCTGCAGGTCTTCGCCCGTTATTTCGACATCCCTAAAAGCGAGGCCCGCACCCGCATCGACCGGCTCCTCGAATTTTTCGCCCTCAACAACCGCTCCAAGGCTCTGTTCACCGACCTGTCGGGCGGCATGCGGCGGCGCCTGGTGCTGGCCCGCTCACTGATCAACAACCCCGACCTGCTGATACTCGACGAGCCGACCAGCGCCCTGGATCCCCAGACCCGCCAGCAGGTCTGGAGCCGCCTCCTTGAACTGAAAAAAGAGGGTCTGACCATCCTTCTGACCACCCATTACATGGAAGAGGCCTACCGGCTCTGCGACCGCCTCCTGATCATGGACCAGGGCAAGGTGCTGGTCGAGGGCAAACCCGGCGAACTCATCGACCGCTATGTCGGCCGCGAGGTGCTGGAAATCGATTCGCCTGACCAGAAATTGCGGGATTTTCTTATCTCCCAAGGATACATGTTTGATGACCTCGGCACCCGCCTGATGATCTACAATCACAACTGCCGGGAACTTTTCGATGCCATTGAAAAGGTTTTCGACCACAAGAACTGCATGCTGCGCATGGGCACCCTGGAGGATGTCTTTCTCAAGCTGACCGGAAGGGATCTGCGCGAATGATCAAGGCTCTTTTCCCTAAAATTTCCAGGCGCTTTCTGCGCGTCTGGCAGCGCAACCTGACGGTTTACAAAAAAACCTGGAAGGTCAGCTTCCTGCCGCCGCTCATGGAGCCTTTTCTGTTTATCGTCGCTTTCGGTATCGGTCTGAGCGCCATTGTCGAAGACCTCACCTACCGGGGGATAAAGGTTTCCTATATCGATTTCATCATCCCGGCATTGCTGGGCACCACCATCATGTACAACGCCTTCTTCGAAACCAGCTTCGCCTCTTTCGTACGCATGCGCTACCAGAAAACCTTCGACGCCATGATGGCGACCCCCCTGAACCTGGAGGAAATCATTACCGGCGAGATTGCCTGGTCGGCCACCAAGTCATTCATTGCCGCCACCCTGATGATCGTCGGCGTCGGCATTCTCGGCCTCATCGACAACTTATCGATTCTTCTGGTGCCTCTCCTGGCCCTGCTGGGCGGCTTTGCCTTTGGCGCCACAGGCATGTTCTTCACCAGCATCGTGCCCAATATCGAAACCTTCAACCTGCCCATGTTCCTGTTCATTACGCCCATGTTCCTGTTCAGCGGCACCTTTTTCCCCCTTGAAACCCTGCCGCAATGGGCCCAGGGCATCGCCCTCGCCCTGCCCCTCACCCATCTTGTCCGCCTCACCCGCGCCGCCACCCTCGGCATCTATCACCTGTCCTTGCTTGGCAGCCTGGCCTATCTCCTCCTTTACAGCCTCTTCTTTTATCCGCTCGCCCTGAAAAAAATGCAGAAACGCCTGATCAAATAACACTGCCACACTCCTGAAGTATAATTAATCTGTAACCTTTTGCCTCTTTGCCGCCATTGATTAAGCAGAAGAAGGGAAACAGTTGGTTTGTCACGGAAATGAGCTTTTCCCCGGGGGAGGGACATCATGAAAAAACGAACCCTGATAGTGCTGGCGGCGTTGGTCGCCTTTCTGGGTTTTCCCGCAATTGGGCTGGCCTTCAGTGAAGTGCTCGACACGACGGAAGAGCAGGCCATGGCGGAAACCCTGCAATTCGCCCTGGAATACAACAGCAACGGCAGGGAGAGTTACTGGAGCAATCCGGATACCGGACGCTCGGGCTCGGTAGTGCCCTTCAATCGCTTTGTCGACACCGGCGGGCTGACCTGCCGCGAGTATGTTTCAACCCTCTACATCGACGGTGAAGAGGAGCGTGACTACGGCACCGCCTGCCGCAACGCGGATGGCCGCTGGATGGTCGTACTCGACAGCGATGGTACCCATTATGCCGGAGCCCCTGCCGCCCGCAGCTACGTTTACGTCTACCGCGATCCGGCCCGGTATTATTATCCCTGGGTTTACTACGCTCCGGCCTATTACCCTTACCGCATCTTCTTCAGCTTTGTTTTTTCTTCCCACAGCAGGCATTTTCACCGCGCCCACTTTCATTCCGGCTACCTCTACCAGCCCCGAAGGTCGGTAATTTATAAACCGAAACCGGGTCACGTCATCCACCATCGTCGGCCTGAGGCAACTGCTCCTCAACGGCCACCGTTCCGCAAAAGCATTGAGCAGCGTGCCCCGCGCCCGGCCCCGGTAGTGAGAAAGACCCCCGAATATCGGCATGAAAGCGGTCCGACCACCACCACGCGACAGGTTGAAAAACGCGACCATCATAAAAGCCGCCCGGAGAGGACTGTTTACAGGCAGGGAAAACAGCGGGATATCCGCGGGAACAGAGAAGCCAAACCTGATTTTCAAAAGCCGCACCACAGAAAAGACCAGCCCAGGATGATGGCGGAACAAAAGAGACAGGAAGATCGTCGTTCGACCCCGCCGCCGAAATTGCAAATGGAGCAAAAAGTGGAACAAGGCCGTAATTTCTCATCCAGGGACGGCCGGCATAGAGCGCGGTATGAGCAACAGCCACCTAGAAATCCATGGCAACAACGTAAATATTAATTGGTAAATAGAAATGATTCAGCACGTTCGAACGGTGGGACCAGATTCGGACGGTAATAAAAAAGGAACCAGGTTTTTCGGTTCCTTTTTTATTTTGAGAGAACGCTTCCGGGTGGTGGGAAAAATCGGAATATTTTCGGGTAAGCTTGGCAACCTTTTCCCAATGGTTACTGTTCACAAGCAACGGATTAGTCATCTTTTGTCAATGAACTGCGCCAAGGTTCTTGACCTGAGAAGCAGGTTGCCAACAGAGGCGGGTGGGCAGACGGTGGGTAAACACTGGATGTGGAGCCAAAACGGCCAAAAAAACAGCGCGTCGGCAGGAGGGTATCCAACGCGCCAAAAAGAGGGGGTTTGCTTTACCCCTCAACTTAATTATAACCTTTTTTGTTATAAATAAAAGCCTTTTTATTTCATCCCCTCCATTGCTTTTACAAACCATCATCCTCTAAGCTGTAAACAACCTTTTGCCAATGCCACAGAATTAATACTAAAATCCTCAAATTAAAAAGACTTGGAAAAGGGCGCTTGATTTCGGATAATATAAATTAAATTTCATGACCTGCATGATCCATTCGGCTTTTTTTTTTGACTTCTTGGGAAAGCTCCCGGCATTAATAAATAAAGGGGCCTCCATGGCTTCTCCCCAAGCAGAAAACGACAAAACCCTGCACTCCCTCGGTCAGCCGGTCTGGAAATCGAGAGTTTTTCTTGCGGTTTTTTTCGTTCTTATGTTTGCAGGGCTATATTGGGTAAGCCTTTCCCATTATCTCTTGTTTCACGCTCTGATTGAATTTCCCAGTATTATTGTTGCCTTTTCCATTTTTGTCATCGGCTGGAACTCCCGGCGTTTCGCCCGTTCCAATCTACTTGTTTTTTTCTCTATTTTTTTTCTTCCGGTCAGTATTTTCGATTTTCTCCATACCCTGAGCTACAAGGGGACGGGGGTGTTCCCGGTTGATGGCGCCAATCTGGCCACTCAATACTGGATTGCAGCCCGCTACATCCAGGCAGGCTCTTGCATTGCCACCGCCATCTTCATCAAGCGGATGGACAGATTCAATCCGGAAAAGATTCTGCCGGTCTTCCTGTTTCTGAGCACTGCCGTTGCCTTGCTGATTTTCCCTTTTGGGCTTTTTCCCGACTGCTACCTGGAAGGGTCCGGACTGACCGCATTTAAAATCTGGAGTGAAGTTTTCATCTGCCTTTTGCTTGCGGCAAGCGCTTTTTTGATCTGGTCCCGCCGACGCTACTGGGACCAGAACTTACTGGCTTATCTTTTTCCGTCCATTCTGCTTTTCATCTTTTCTGAGTTGGCCTTTACTCTTTATCAGGATGTCTACGGGTTTTTCAATTTTCTGGGCCATGTTTTCAAGTTCGCTTCTTTTGTCTGCATCTATTTCGGACTCATCGAAGGCTCTCTCAAAAGGCCTTACTCTATTTTATTCCGCGACCTTGTCGAGTCCGAGAAAAAGTTGCTCAATGAGTTGCGTGAGAGAAAGGCTGCCGAGGAACAGGCCATTCAGGCCCGCAACGAGGCGCACCATGCCAATGAGGCCAAATCCCGTTTTCTGGCTAATATCGCCCATGAGATCCGCACTCCTTTAAATGCCATTCTGGGTCTCACCGAATTGACGCTGGTGACGGATCTTAAAGGAGACTCGAAGGAATACGTCAGCATGTTGCGCAGTTCCGGAGTTTCCCTTCGAGGGCTGGTAGATAACGTTTTGGACATGAGTAAAATCGAGGAGGGGAAGTTTGATTTTTTCATTCAACCCTTCGACCTGCGCCGCAAAATCGAAGACATAATTAAACTGCTTGACGTTTTAGCCCGGGAAAAAGGTGTTAAACTTTTTTCAGAGGTTGCCGGCGATGTCCCCCAAATTCTGGAAGGCGACCCCCAGCGCTTACGCCAGGTGCTGAATAACCTCATCGTCAACGCCATCAAATTCACCACCCAGGGCGAAATTTCCCTATCCGTAACCAGCAGCTCGAACCATGGTGAGGATAAGGTCCGGGTTGAGTTCCAGGTGCGGGATACCGGCATCGGTATACCAAAAGAGCGCATTAAGGATCTGTTCAAAAAATTCAGCCAGATTGAGGGTCCCTTTTCACGGGAATACACCGGCACTGGTCTGGGGTTGGCAATATCCCAGGAAATAGTCGAAAAAATGGGGGGAACCATCCGCGTGGAAAGCCGGGAAGGGGAAGGAAGCACCTTCTATTTTACCGTCCCGTTTCAGGTCTCTTCCACTAGCTACCTGCCACAAAGCCTGGGGAAAACAGATAAGTCGGCCGCAGCGGCGACTTTGACAGCCGCTTCGGAAAAGCCCCCGATAAAAGTGCTTCTGGTGGAAGACGACCTTATCAACCGCAAGGTTATGACCTGGATGCTGACGCAAAAAGGCTATCTGGTTTCGGGAGTCAGCGATGGTCACGAAGCTGTAGAAGAAGCTGGTTTGGGAAAGCATGACTGCATTCTCATGGATTTGAGAATGCCCAAGATGGATGGCATTGCCGCTACCAAAGCTATTCGGGGAAATTGGCCGAAAGACCTTGCGCCGGTTAGAATTATCGGTATCTCGGCCAGTCCTTTTGAAGAAGAACGGAAAAGATGCCTCGACGCGGGCATGGATGATTATCTCTCCAAGCCGGTTCATTGGCATGTACTGTTTGTGAAAATCAACCAATGCCGCAAAAACCTGACACCTCAACCAAAACTGCCGGAAAGGGAAAGCGTGGACTTCAGCGACTTGATTTCAGCTATAGGGGAAAACCGGGAGGCGCTTGTTGACATGATTGATGAATTTCTGGAAGCCTGCCCGGGCCGCCTCAGAGACATTCTCGGAACCATCCCGGAGCGGGATGGCTCCAGCCTTGAAAAAAAAGCCCATGGATTTAAATCCGCCGTCGGTATTTGGGGTGACAGCCGCGCCTTTGATGTCCTGAGCGAACTTGAGGAGGCCGGTCGGACAGACGATTTCGGTCAAGCAGAAGGACTCATAAAAAACCTGCCGCAAGAACTGGAAAAACTGAAGCTGGCGCTGGCGGATTTACGGGATTCTCTTTGACAGGCTGTGGATAAACTTTCCGGTACTTATCCTTTGGTGATAATTTATCGGGCCGTTTAGCGGTTAAGACGATGGTGATCCTATTCCCGGACCGGGGTTTCGGGGCGGAGTCATGTGCCTGTGATTGGCGTCCGGCGACGAGGAAGGTCGGTGTGGACGGCGCCGGTTGTACCTTCTGAAAAACATGATCTGATCCACCTGTTCCTCCCAGATTTGCATCTGGCGTTCATCCAGAGTAGATTCGATTTCGCCCTTCATGGCTTCAATTTCCTGCCGGATCTCCTGATATTTACTTCTTCTTATTTCACGCATTTTCGGCATATGCGTGGTTAGTATTGCTTCCACTTTCTGTTTCTGGGCTGAGTTCAGGTCTAGCGTTTCTTCCAGACGTTGGGATATTGAAGAGAGGCTGGCCCCTCGCCGGATGTTCTGAAGAACCAGTTTCCTGCCCCAGAAAAACATGCCGCCTGCCCCTATCAGAATGCCACTTAAGAGGAGAGCCATCCCCAGGGCGATAATCTTGTTGCGGGCATTTTTGCGCTGCCGTTTGCGGGACAGTTGGTCCCGCTTTTCAGGCTGACTCGAAGTGACGTCCATACCATCTCCTGTGAAGTTCCTTAAAAACCGAATCTTTACCCTATTACGCTGCGACTTCCCAAGCCCGGCTATTGCACCTCAAAAAACAACGCGATAAGCGGATCAGTCCACTCCCGCATACTCAGAAAGATCATGGCCGTGGCCAGAACGGCGGAAGCGGAAGAAAAGGCCGTGAGCCATCCAAGAAAGCGGTATCCGGCGGCGTCTTCTTCCGGCTCCTGCAGCGCACGGATCCGTCTCATGACGTCGAGAGCGACATCGATTTGGGGCGCATCCTCTTTGCGAGCTTTTTGATTGAGTTTGGTGAGGATTTCCATTTCTTTCATAACTTCTCCTGGGACTTTTCAAACAACTTTTTCAGCTGGCTTCTGGCCCGCAAGGTCTGAACCTTAACCATGGTCTGGCTCCAGCCGGTTAATTCGGAGGTTTCTTCAACACTTCTCTCCTCAATAAATCTGAGGGTGAGAACCAGGCGGTTGCGGGGCGTCAATTGCCCAAGCAGACGATGAAGGAGATCAGCCGCTTCTTTGCTGGCCAATATGTCCGGAGTGCCGGGATCGGACAACTGTCCCCACTCATCCAGAGAGACATGCGGATTATCCCTCTCCTTTTTCAATCTTTTCCAATGGCGATAACCAACACGCACGGCAATCCGGGACAGCCAATGAACAAAGGGAGCCTGGGGCTGGTAGTTCTTCAGGCTCGTGTAGGCTTCCACAAAGACGTCCTGAACCAGATCCTGATGGGTATCAAGCTCGCGTGAAAAACGCCACATGATGGATGCCACCTGCTTCTGATATCTTTCAACCAACTCCTGAAAGGCATTTCCGTCACCCTGCTGACATCGGCAGATAATCGCCCATTCTTTCTCCATGGCTATGTCCGGTTGACCAGATACAACCGTTTCACCGCATTGATGCATGGCTATCAGTTTTCCTCCAGCACAATCAGAAAGGCAAGGCATTTCAACCCCATTCAGCTTCAACGATCCGGCAATACTTTTTTCTATTTTGCTTGAAAAAGTCTCATTACCGTTTTTAATTAGTAAATGATCGGAAATTGGAAAAGGTTACAAAAAAATTTACCGGCGAACAGACCAAGGCCGACTTGGTTCCGGCAACTTTTTCCAAGAAGCATCGGCCTCCTTGTGCCGAACAACCACTTTTTAATGCCTTTGTGACTGTTATCCTATCACTTCATCCGCCCTTCCTGACATTTTTTTCGAAAGGAGAAGGAAAACATGAAAAATTTGAATAGCATCTTGATTGCATTTCTTGCGGTCCTGCTCTGTTTCGGTTGCCAGAGCGAACAGAAAAAAGAGGGTGCCAAAACTGCCCAAGAACCCCAGGCCACACGTTTTGTCACTATTGGGACCGGTGGCGTTACCGGGGTTTATTACCCGACCGGTGGAGCCATCAGCAAACTGGTCAATGCCAAAAAGGATCAATATAAGATTCGCATGACCGTCGAGTCCACGGGCGGTTCTGTTTTCAATGTCAACGCCATCATGAGCGGTGATATTGAGTTTGGTGTCGTCCAGTCCGACCGCCAGTACCAGGCCCTCAAAGGGATGAAAAACTGGGAAGGCAAGCCCCAGGAGAAGCTGCGGGCTGTTTTTTCCATCCATCCCGAGTCCGTGACAATTGTTGCTGCTGTGGATTCAGGAATCAGCACGGTTGAAGATCTGAAAGGGAAAGTTGTGAACATAGGCAATCCGGGGTCCGGACAGCGCGGCAACGCCACTGACCTGTTCATGGCAGCTGGTATCGATCCTGATAAAGATATGCAGACCGAAGGTCTGAAAGCCGCCGAGTCCGCGGGCATGCTTCAGGATGGACGTCTCGATGCATTCTTCTACACGGTGGGGCATCCCAACGGTTCCGTCAAAGAGGCCGTTGCGGGCACCAGACAAGTCCAATTTGTGTCCGTACCCGATGACATCGTGCAGAAACTGGTCGACAAATTGCCTTTCTATGCAGCCTCCAAAATCCCCATCAAATACTATCCCGGGGTCGGCAATAAGGAGGATGTCAAAACATTTGGCGTCAAAGCCACTTTATGCACCCACGCCGATGTTCCTGAGGACATCGTTTACAATGTGACCAAGGAGGTATTTGAAAACCTTGATACCTTCAAAACGCTTCATCCTGCTTTTGCCGATCTGACCAAAGAGGAAATGCTCAAAGGGCTCAGTGCCCCGCTCCATCCTGGTGCGGAAAAATATTTTAAAGAAGCCGGTCTTTTGAAATAACTACCTTCATCCGTGGCGGGGAATGGCTTTTCCAAGGTATTCCCCGTTTTTTTCAGCACCAACAAGACATGAAACCTTTACACCTCGAGCTTCGGATCGGTTTTAACAAAAGGGGAATGGATGGCTATATCAACCAAAAGCGGGAATAATCATGGAGCAGATATTGCCCAGCGCATGAAAGAAGAAGAAGAGCTGGGTCTCCGGCGCCTTACGGGGCCCATTCAGTGGGCAATCCCGGTGGTTGCTTTATCCTGGTCTCTTTTTCAGCTCTCTTTATCCAGTTTTTTACTGCTTGACTCCACCTATATTCGGGCCATTCATCTCGCTTTTGCTTTTCTCATTGTCTTTCTTTCTTATCCAACCCTTAACCGGGATGTCAATATTCCCGGCCTGCGCTGGCTCGGCGAAAAGCACAACATCCCGCTGGTGGATATCAGCTTTGCCCTGCTGTCAGCCCTGGCCGCTCTTTACATCGCCATTGATTACGAAGGGATCGCCAACCGGGTCGGGATGCCGAGTCAGCTCGATATGGTTGTCGGAATTTTTCTGGTTATCGCCCTTTTGGAAGCCGCCCGAAGGGTTATCGGACCTGCCTTGCCGGTTATTGCTCTCGCATTTACGGGTTACGCATTTTTCGGCCCTTACATGCCTGATTTTCTGGCTTTCAAGGGGGTCAGCCTGTCCCGATATGTGAGCCAGATATCCCTGACAACGGAAGGGATTTACGGCATTCCATTGGATGTTTCTGCCAGGATCGTGTTTCTCTTTGTCCTTTTCGGCGCCATGCTTGACAAGGCCGGTGCCGGGAAGTTTTTTATCGATCTGGCCATGAGCCTGCTCGGCCGTTTCAAGGGGGGGCCTGCCAAAGCGGCTGTGGCCAGCAGCGGTTTGACCGGCCTGGTTTCGGGATCGAGTATTGCCAATGTCGTGACCACGGGGACCTTCACCATCCCCCTCATGAAAAAGGTCGGCTATCCCGCTAAGAAAGCGGCGGCCATCGAGGTCGCGGCCAGTACCGACGGACAGATCATGCCGCCCATCATGGGCGCGGCGGCTTTCATTATCGCCGAATACGTCAACATCCCCTACATCGAGGTCTGCAAGGCGGCAGCCGTTCCCGCTTTTGCCTCTTATGCCACGCTTTTTTACCTGACCCATATCGAGGCTTCCAAGCTGGGCTTGTCGGGGCTCCCCAAGGCGGATCTGCCCCGCTTTTTCAAAACCCTGATGGAGGGTTTGCATTTTCTCATCCCCCTCTTTGTGCTTCTCTACGAACTCATCATTCCCCGGCACTCGCCCGATCTGGCGGCTTACCGGGCCATTCTGGTGCTTGCCGTTATCATGCTGATCCAGAATCCCATCCGTGCCAAAATCAGAGGGGAGAGTATCGGCCTGGGCTTTAAAAGGGGACTTCTTGATATTTTGACTGGCATGGTGGCGGGCGCCCGCAACATGGTCAGCGTGGCGGTGGCCACGGCCGCGGCAGGAATAATTGTCGGCGTCGTTACCATGGGTTTGGGGGGCCTGATTACCGAGATCATCGGCTATCTGAGCCGCGGCAACATTCTGCTTATGCTGATAATTACCGCCATTGCCAGCCTTCTCATCGGCATGGGACTGCCGACCACTGCAACTTATATCGTCATGGCCTCGCTGACAGCTCCTGTCATCGTGACATTAGGGGCAAGCCAAGGTTTTGTCGTACCGTTGATCGCCGCCCATCTGTTTTGTTTCTATTTCGGCATCCTTGCTGATGACACACCCCCGGTCGGTCTCGCGGCCTATGCCGCCAGCGCCATCGCCAAATCCGATCCCATCCCCACGGGAATTCAGGGGTTCATGTACGACATCCGTACGGCCATTCTGCCTTTCATGTTTATATTCAATCATGACATGCTGCTTTTGGGCATCAACAGCTGGCCGCTGGGCATCCTCATCTTCGTCATGACCAGCATCGGTGCTTTTGCTTTTGCCTCGGCCACCCAGGGCTATTTTGCCGAACGTAACCGCTGGTACGACATCCCCCTGCTCCTTGGCGTGTCCGCTCTCATGTTCCGTCCGGACTTTTTTGCCCGCCTGGTGAACCTGGATAATTATTATTTGGTCTATATGGCGGGATTGGCTCTTTGGGCTATAATTTACCTGCTTCAAAAACTGCGCAAAAAAGTACGCGTTTGACCGCTTTTTTCAGCGAGGAGAAAGACGTGATCCCTCAATACAAAACCATCCTTTGTGCAACGGCCATGTCACCCCGAACCAAACAGACCTTCTGCCACGCTCTAACCATTGCTCGGGCTTTCAATGCGAAAATTTTTATCCTCCATGTTCTCACCAGCATAGAACCTTCCGCGGTAGTCAATCTCGTTTCCACCATGATGGGAGAGGATCGCCTGGCTGATTTGGAAATCGAGCATAAAGGCGAGGTTATCGGAAAGATCAAGCAGGTGCTCGAGGAATTTGCCCGCGAAGAGTTGACGGAACATCCTGAAGATATGGATATGGTAGCCGGTTTTGAAGTCCACCATGGCAGCCCGTCCCAGGAAATCCTCAAGGCCGCGGAACGCCTGGGGGCCGATCTCATCGTCATCGGTAATCACACCAAGTTTAGGGTTGTCCCACCGTTTCTCGGCAATGTCACGGAAAAGGTTCTCTCCAAAAGCCGGATTCCGGTGCTGGTTGCGCCCAAAAGCACTTCAGCGTGAATGGAAAAGCCGGGCTGAATGGCCCGGCTTTTTTTTCTGCAACAAGTTACTCTTCTTACTATTGGGTTTGCACCGTTCCTTTGGCCGCAATCTAATTGGTCATGCTCTGAATGGGTGCGGGAATAAGTCCGCCGCGGCGGATGAAATCGGCCGAGCAGTCATTGGAGCGCACCGGCATGATAATCGCCTCGCCCAAAAGCCCGCCGAAAAAGACCTTTTCCCCCGCCTTTTTGCCCGGAACCGGAATGAGGCGTGCCGCCGTAGTTTTCTTGTTGATCATGCCGATAGCCATCTCATCAGCGATTATTGCGGCCAGAGTTTCGGCGGTGGTATCGCCCGGCAGGGCCACCATGTCGAGGCCCACGGAACAGACCGAGGTCATGGCTTCGAGCTTTTCGAGACAGAGGTAACCTTCGGCTGCTGCATTAGCGATATTGAGGTCTTCACTCACGGGAATAAACGCCCCGCTCAACCCTCCGACATTGCAACTGGCAAAAGCCCCGCCTTTTTTGACCGCATCGTTAACCATGGCAAGAACCGCCGTGGAACCGGGCACGCCGATCCGCTCCAAGCCAAGGCTCTGAAAAATTTCACCGACACTATCCCCGACATTGGGCGTCGGTGCCAGGGAGAGATCGACGATACCGAACCTGACTTTTAGCTTTTCAGCTACTTCGCGCCCCATCAGTTCACCCACGCGGGTGACCCGGCAAGCCGTCCTTTTGATGATTTCGGCCAGCTCGCCCAGGCTGATATCCGGGTTAGCCTCCCGAGCCCGTTCAATGGCCTTTTTAACCACGCCGGGACCGCTGACTCCAACGTTTATTACCGCTTCCGGCTCACCAATGCCAAGATAGGCCCCAGCCATAAAAGGCACGTCCTGGGGAATATTAGCGAAAACCACCAGCTTGGCGCAGCCAAGACCGTCTTGCATGGCGGTCAGTTCCGCGGTTTTTTTTATCGTCTGCCCCATGCGGTAAACCGCGTCCATATTGATGCCGGCGCGGGTCGAGGCAACATTGACTGAGGAACAGAGCCTGGCAGTGACCGCCAGAGCCTCGGGAATCGCCTCGATCAGGGCCATGTCGCCCCTGCTGAACCCTTTTTCGACCAGGGCGCTGAAGCCACCGACAAAATCGACTTTAGCCTCCATAGCCGCGCGGTCGAGAACTTTAGCCACCTCCACCATGTGCCGGGAAGAAAGACCTGCACCCACCGCCGCTATCGGGCTTACGGAAATGCGTTTATTGACCACCGGAACCCCGTATTTTTCGCCAATTTCATCGCAGGTGTCGACGAGGTCGGCCGCCAGGCAGACGATTTTGCGATAGATGTTGTCTTTGAATCTCTCGGGATCATCGGAGGCACAGTCAAAAAGACTGACGCCCAGGGTTACTGTACGCAGGTCGAGGTTTTCGCTTTTGATCATTTCCAGAGTGGAAAGAACCTCGTGATTACTCAACATAGAAAACCTGTCTCCTGAATCCGTGGGTTAGGGGCGGGTCAATGATTTGCACTCTGGCCAGGTCATAACTCATGGATACAGCGGGTTACAAAAGTTAGTGAATTTAGATTTTATTAGTTGCTTCAAAAATTGCCCGATGCTGGACAGTGAATTCCAGATTGTACTGAAGGGAGACCTCGGACAACCGGTTTTTGAGATTACGCTGGAGCACAGATACAGGAACATCTACCTCGAAAATGGTCATGAGCTGTTCCGGCTCCATATCGGTGCGGAGAATTGCCTTGAAGTTAATGATGTTAACGGCAAGTTCTGCCAGGGCGCCGCTGATTGCGGCAATCATTCCGATCTGATCCGGTCCCATGGTGGTGACCACGAACGGGCTCGCGGCCTTTGCCCCTGTTTTGCCCCCGTTTTCATCCATGGCTTTTACATCGGCGGTCAGACCGCAGGCCCCGAGTCTGTCAGTCAAAGTCTCGGCAATAACATCAAGGGGCCGACCCTCGCGGTTGCTGAGAATGAAAATGCCCGCGAACTCGGTTTGCAGAATGGTCTGGCTGCAATCCTCGATATTACAGCCAAGGGAACAAAGGGCCGAAGCCACTTGAGCGACGATTCCCGGCCGGTCTTTTCCCAGGACGGAAAGGACGAATTTCTGCATGGTTACCCCCCAAGACTGTTTTTCAGGTGCCGACTAGGTGAATTTACAATAAAAACACCAAAATGTCAGTCCGTTTTCCCTCTTTTTGGCAAACGAAAAGGGCCTGTCAATCAGGCCCTTTAGTATCTTCTTCAGCTGAGCAACATGCAAAATTTTAATCTTTATTCTGCTTCAGCTTCTCGTTTCTTCATATATTCTTCTGCTTTTTCATCGAGCTTTCCAAAAAGATTAGTAAATGCGCCAGGACGATCCAGCAACGCGATTCTTGAGCGAATTTTCGGCCACATCCGGCCCTGGTTTTCCAGCCAGTTTTCGCATTGCTGTATGTGGGCATCAGCAAATGACATTTTAATAGGAGATTTCGTCTGGCAATGGGTACAGACTTCATTAGCGTTGTCAGCATTTTCCTCAACCAGCTGGAAAACACAGAAATAACCACAACTTATACACTTTCTACGATAATATTTTTCATCAGCCATTGATTTTTTCCTTTCGGTATTATGAAATACAACAGTCCAGGATTCTAGCTGGGGGTAGAGCTTTGAGTCAAGGGAAAAGATCCCCTGACTTCTGGCGCTACAGCGGGAAAAACCTGCCCCGGCTTTCATCATTAATTATATTTTAGCATAGTATCCATTTGGCGCGCCAGAAGGTTGCCCCTGATCCTTGAAATTATAGATTGAACAACAGCTTTTGCTCTTCCACACCATACCCAATGGCACAGGTTAATAATAATGGCTCCCTTCCCATTGGAGCTGGGCCTTGGTATACTTTTTTTCGGTGTTTCTTCTGAAAATGTGACCTATTGCATTCTATGGAAATGTTTGCCCCAAATGAAAAATTTCTTTAGCCAGAATATTTCCTATATTGAAAACCTGTACTCTCTCTGGCGGGAAGACCCGGCAGCCCTGGAACCGGACTGGCAGGATTTTTTCAGCTCTCTGGCTGATCAGCAAGAGGATATCCCGTCCGTGCCTGCAACTTCTCTTCGGGATCAAACCAGCGAGGGCTCTTCGGCGCTCTTCCGCGAAAAACAGGCTGCGGTACAATCCCTTATCGACCGTTTCCGGGAAAGCGGCCATTTTCTGGCTGACGTCGATCCCCTGTCACCACCGCCGGATTCTCATCCCGGCCTCGACCTCGGCATTTTCGGTCTTGGTGAAGACGACCTGCAGAAGACCTTCAATCCTCGCCAGTTCCCACGCAAAGAAGCCAGCTTGCAGGAAATACGTACCATCCTGGAAGAAACTTATTGCCGCTCCATCGGTGTGGAGTACATGCATATTCAGGACGAAAAGGAACGTAACTGGCTACAGGAGCGGATAGAAACAAGCCGCAATCAGAGTGAATTTTCCAAAAAAGAAAAAATTGGAATTCTAAGAAAGCTTAAAGAAGCAGTCCTGTTTGAAAAATTCCTCCACCAGAAATTTCTCGGCCAGAAACGCTTTTCTCTCGAAGGGGGCGAGGTCGTTATTCCCTTTCTTGACGCACTCGTTCAGGAGGCGGGACAGGGCGGTGTCAGGGAAATCGTATTGGGGATGGCCCACCGCGGACGTCTCAATGTTCTCGCCAACATCTTCGGCAAACCCCTGGAAGAGATATTTGCCGAATTCCGGGACAACATCGAACTCGGCATTATCGGCGAGGGGGATGTCAAATATCACAAGGGCTTCTCCTCGGATATGGCCACCCATTCCGGCCACAAGGTGCACCTGACCATGGCTTCCAATCCCAGTCACCTCGAATGCGTCGCGCCGGTGGTCGAGGGAAAAACCCGGGCAAAACAGGATTTTATCGGCCCAGGCTCCGGCAGACAAGTCATTCCGGTGGTTCTCCATGGGGATGCCGCCTTTGCCGGCCAGGGGATCGTTGCCGAAACCTTAAATCTCTCGCAACTGGAGGGCTACCGCACCGGCGGCACCCTTCACGTCATCCTCAATAACCAGATCGGCTTTACCACCCTGTCCAAGGACGCCCGTTCCACCCCTCACGCCACGGACCTGGCCAAAATGCTCATGGTGCCGATTTTTCACATCAACGGCGAAGACCCCGAAGCCGCCGTTCATGTCTGTCGCCTGGCCCTGGAATACCGCCAGAAATTCGGCCGGGACGTGATTGTGGACATCGTCTGTTTTCGCCGTCACGGCCACAACGAGGGGGATGAGCCCGCTTTTACCCAGCCTCTGATGTACGAAAAAATCCGTCAGCGGCCCCTTGTGGACGACCTTTATGCCCAACGGCTTGTTGCCGATGGCATAACGGAAAAGCAGAGTCATTTTCTGACCGAACAGATCAGCACCACCTTGGAGAAGGCCTTTAAAAACGAGCAGGTCCAGCTCGATATCGCCTTCCGCGGCAAATGGAAATATGTCGAGCGCGATTACCGGCCCCTGGAAATTCGAACCGGTGTGCCCGGTGAGCGCCTGGAGCGATACGCGCAAAAGCTGGCGCAGCTTCCGGCCGGCTTTGCGCCCCATCCAAAGATCAGAAAACTTCTTTCGGCGAGAAAAAAGGCGATCCTCCAGGACCAGGATATCGACTGGGCCACTGCCGAAACCCTGGCTTTTGCCGCCCTTCTTCATGACGGTTTTCCCATCCGCCTCTCCGGGCAGGACTCAAGGCGCGGCACTTTCAGCCAGCGCCACGCAGCCCTTTACGACGTGAAAGACGGCTCCTCGTATCTGCCCCTTTCATCGGTAGAGGCCAGGGGTTCCCATTTCCAGGTTTACGACAGCATTCTCTCCGAAGCCGCTGTGCTGGGTTTCGAGTACGGTTACTCCATCGAAACCCCCCATGGATTGACCATCTGGGAAGCCCAGTTTGGTGATTTTGCCAACGGCGCCCAGGTGATTATCGACCAGTTTCTGGCCAGCAGCCAGACCAAATGGAACCAGTTGAGCAATCTCGTCCTCTTTCTCCCCCACGGTTTTGAGGGCCAGGGCGGCGAACATTCAAGCGCCCGTATTGAAAGGTTCCTGCAACTCTGCGCTGATGAAAATATTCAGGTTGCCTACCCTTCAACCCCGGCACAGTTGTTTCACCTCTTGCGGCGGCAGATGAAACAACCCTTCCGCCGGCCTCTCATCGTGTTCACCCCGAAGAGTCTGCTGCGCCACCCCCTTTGCCGTTCCAGGCGTGAGGAGTTGGAAAACAGCCGGTTTCAGGAAATCCTGGTGGACGACTTCGCCCAGGAAAAAACCCGGACCGTACTTTTCTGCTCGGGCAAAATCTTCTACGAACTTCTGGAAAAGAAAACGGAACTGCAGCGGCATGAAACCGCCATTGTCCGATTTGAACAATTTTACCCGCTTCGGTCCGATCTGTTGGAGTTTGAGCTTCGCAAGATGGCGGCCGTGGATAATTTTTTCTGGGTTCAGGAGGAGCCCCGCAACATGGGGGGCTGGTCCTTCATGCGCCCGCATCTGGAGGACCTCCTCAAACAAAAGGTCGTGTACATCGGCAGGCCCGAAGCGGCGTCCCCGGCCACCGGCTCCCACCGCATCCACCGGCGGGAACAGGAGCAATTGGTGGAAGCAGCTTTTTCTCTCTGATTTGCATTAAGGAAAAGAGGCGGATATGGAAATCAAGATACCCGAGGTTGGTGAGTCGGTTTACGAGGTGACCATTGCACGATGGCACAAGCAGGAGGGGGAACAGGTCAGCAAGGACGATCTCCTCTGCGAACTTGAGACGGACAAGATCACTCTTGAGTTGCATGCCGAAGCAGCAGGCGTTTTGCATGTGAAATACCAGGAAGGCGATGTTGCCAAGATCGGAGATGTGCTGGCTGAAATCGACGAACAGACTGCACCTGCCGCCAAAAAAGAAGCGCCCCCAAAAACACCCGAACCGGAAAGCAAACCAGAGGCCCCTTCCCCTGTAGCCGGGACCAAAACGCGAAAAGAAGAGCCTCCTCCCGCCCCTCAGGAAAAGAAGAAAACGATGGGACCTGCCCCAAAAAGCGTTGCTGCGCCACCATCGGAAAGCACGAGCGGCACAACCCGCAAACCCATGTCCCCCATCCGTAAAAGGATTGCCGAACGGCTGGTGGCGGCCCGGCAGGAGACGGCCATGCTGACCACCTTTAACGAGGTGGACATGTCCGAAGTCAAAAAGCTGCGCGAAAAATACCGCGACCGATTCAAGGAGCGCTACGGCGTCTCCCTCGGTTTCATGTCCTTTTTCGTCAAGGCCTCCATTGAGGCATTGGAGGAGTTTCCCCAGGTCAACGCTTTTATTGACGGAGATGACATCGTCTATCACGACTTCATCAACATCGGCATTGCCGTCGGTTCGGAAAAGGGGCTGGTGGTGCCGGTCATTAAAGATGCCGCCAAACTCCACTTTTCCGAAATCGAAAAAAACATCGCTGATTTTGTCGAAAAGATCAAAAGCAATCAACTGGCCCTGGCCGATCTTGAGGGCGGCACCTTCACCATCAGCAATGGGGGCGTTTACGGTTCCATGCTCAGCACTCCGATTCTCAATCCGCCACAGAGCGCCGTTCTCGGCATGCACGCCATTCAGGACCGCCCCATGGTCCGCGACGGTGAGATCGTTATCCGTCCCATCATGTACCTGGCCCTCAGCTACGACCACCGCATCATTGACGGCCGGGAAGCCGTCGGTTTCCTGAAAAAGATCAAGGCACACATCGAGGAGCCCGAGCAGATGCTACTGGATTTGTAGCCCACCCGGAGAATATTTTCGTTCAACAAAAAAAGGGACGGGAAATTTATCCGTCCCCTTTTTTCCTTTTAGATCTCAAAAATGTTTATTGAAAACTTCGAAAATGTAATGTATAGTTCGCATATTGCGAGCGATAACAAACAATGTCCTATCCATACGAACAATTTAATAGAGCGCTACAGTTGCTGAACGGCCGTTTGGTTGTTGCTGAAGCCCCAAGTTATAATTTGGTGGTTTGTGGTGGAGCAGCTTTAATTGCCACGGAGCTTATGGATCGTGCCACCAGGGACGTCGATATCGTGGCGATGGCGGACGACAGGGGCGAATTAATCGATCCTGAGCCTCTTCCCGCCCCATTGATAAAAGCGGCTCGGGAGGTAGCAGAGGATTTGCGTCTTCCGGAAAATTGGTTGAATAATGGCCCCAGCAGTGGTGAGGGCGGGATATTCCGTTTGGGGCTTCCACAAGGTTTTGCCAATCGTTTGCAATGGAGAAAGTTCGGTGAGAAGTTGACCGTTGCCTTTATCAGCCGGATCGATCAGATATTTTTCAAACTCTATGCAGCCGTTGACCAGTTCGGCAG
>JAFGRU010000059.1 GCA_016934985.1 Deltaproteobacteria bacterium | reverse complement strand
TTGTTTTCCTTGCACAATTTACCATAAATTAAACTATTTTTCTTATGTTTTTTAATGAGTTGCGAGTTGTTCAGGAAGCCCTAATTAACCCGTCTGTAAGCGCATAATACATGGACTGGTTTTCTTCCAGAACGAACTGTTCAATCTCCCATTGTTTGTAAGTATGGGTCTGAAAATTCAATGGCCTGGCAAACATGGTATTGAGGCTTTCCAAAACCCGGGCGGGCTGTTTGGGGCGCCCGACAATGACGACGGCGTCAAGAAGCTGCTTCTCATCGAAATTTTCGGGATAACTAACATCAATCGTGAAAGGTTGAATTGCCAGGGCAATCTCTTCACCGAAGAGAACATCAAACCATGTGCTGTTGACCGTATCCCGGACCCGATCTTTGAATCGCATGATCTCCAGTTGATTCTTCGGCGAGACCCCCAACAGGTCCATAATAGCCGGAAGGTCCATCCCGGCCAGGGCCTGGCCCAGGCGTTCGGCCTTCCACTGCTCAATCTGCTTGGTCAGCTCACAAACTTTGACCAAGCCGACAGTCTCAGCTGGGAGAACGGACTCGATAGCAACCTGCGGAACAACAGGCCGGGCAAAATAATAAGATGCAGCGCCTGCTGCGACCACGGCAGCAACAAAAAAAACCAAGAAATATTTTTTCATACTCTTCCTCGCTCAGTAATAAAACATTTGTATATCAAAGAATTTTTGAAACTATTCAGCACAAGGACTCGTGTCGCTCATGGAAAGGACATCTGCCGGCAGCTAAGCCCCATGGAGGGGTTCACGCGGCCCTTTGAATGGGCGAGGCGAGGCATTGTGCCGATAAGCTGATAATTACGAATTTTTCTCTATTCTTTTTTCCCGACCGTTATCGCCTCACCCTGTGTCCCGGCATAAAACACAATGATTTCCGCCGCCTCATCACCCTCATTCTTGCCGTAATGCCATTTATTTACAACTTCAACAATTGAATTTCCAGCCGTCAAATGTAAAACCTCACCTTCGTCGGTCATTACCGTCAATTCTCCCCGCAACAACACACCGGCATTTATAACCGGATGCTGATGAAGAGGCAACTCCACCTTGGGGGGGACAGTGATTCGCAAAATCGTTATTTTGGGAGTGCCCTTTCCATATTCCGGCAAAACATTTCCATCCCAGCTGGACATCGATTCTGCCAGCACCTTGACGGTAGCCGAACCAGCATCCTGAGCCCAAAGATGACCCGAAAATGTTAAAACCAGGCACAATCCCCATAAAAAAGTTTTCATATTAATCTGCAGTCCCTTTCAAAAAGATTTTTCAGCTTAACAACCCGCTATTGGACGATTTTCCCGGAAAACTCATCCCACACATCCTGAATTGAAATCGCAAAACCGATCCCCTCAGTATTGTTGAGAATCATGGTATTGACACCAAGAACCCGTCCCTGCTCATCAATCAGCGGCCCGCCACTGTTGCCCGGATTGATCGGTGCATCTGTCTGGATGACCGTTCCTGTCTCCTGGTAGGTTCGATAGCCGGAGATAATACCGGCGGTTACCGTATGCCGCAGTCCTGACGGATTGCCGATAGTGTAAACTTTCGTACCCGGACTGAGATGTTGAAAGTTCGGTTTGATAGGCTTCTGATAGGTCCCTTTCAAAGTCAGTAGAGCCAGGTCAAAATCATCACTGTAGTCAACGTCGTAGGCAGTGAACTCACGGCCGTCGAGGGTTACAACCTTGATCGCTGCTGCATAATCGGAGTACTCGATCTGGCGCCGCTGTTCCTGAAGCCTCCAGTAAAGCCTGTCATACTTATCATAATTTTCTTCCCTGGCCCGGATAATACTTACCAGCTTTTCCCGCCTGGAACCGTCAGGCATGGTTTCCAGCCGTTCTTTTAAAGTTTTAAGTGTCTTTTTTTCCTCTTCTAAAGCATCCTCAAGCTGGGCGATCTGGTCACGAAAAGCCCTCAACTTGTTTTCATCAAATTTAATGACATGCCGGTTAGTGACAATATGCCCCTCGTCATCAACAAAAAAACCGGAACCGCTCCCCCACGGAGTTTCGATAAATACCGTGGCATTTCGCGCAATTTCAATGAAAGCGGCAGGGCTCTGATTGACCGCCACGGGATAACTTTCTTCAGGTTGAGCTACAGGAAGCGCTTCGGCCGCTTGCCCCTCAAAAGGGGCCGCCACCTGGGAAATAGGCTCAGGAACCGACTCCGGCTGGCGGGCTACAACCTCAGGCCTGTCAGCGGGCTGATCGGATTTTCCGTAATAGATTTTTGCCGCCATTACTCCAAGGGCTATAGCCAAAACAACAATGATCAGGGTCTTGACATTACTGTCCTTGCCAGGGCTGGGCGGGGTTATCGGTTCGGATTCAACCTCAGCGGCAGGTGCCTGGGGAATTTCCTGGGCCATCGCCTGAAACTCTTCATACTTGGCGAAAATAATCCCGCAGGCCTCACAGACCTCTGATTTTGTTTGCTGAAATCCGCATTTCGGACACTGCATGCCTTGCCTCCTTTACCGGGTGAGAACCAATGGAACTCACTTTTCTTGCAACATGCATGCAAGTTTCGGATTCATGCTATAAATAATTCCCCCGTCTTTTCTAATTTTTCGAAGTCAGCTATTCATTGAAATTACACAAAAAACGGGGACAACATTAAAATTTTGCCCCCGCGCTTGAAGTTCAACAAACCCCAATTTGCCAGACTTTTCCCCGATGATCCCTGATCTTAAATTCACTAAAAACCGCTTTAACGATCAGGTCGCCAACAGCCAACACCTCCCGAATGTTCTCATTGATTACTTCATAGGTGCCCTCATATTTTTTTTGAACATCACCATCGCGACGAAATCTGCGGATTCTGTAAATGGCCTGGGTTTGAGGATTATTCATAATTTTTCAATTCACTATTCGCCAGGCTATTAAAAACCAGCCAAAGAATTCTGGCTTCAGTCACGAACCGTCAAGCCTACAGAACCTTCCTTCTTTTTAAAAAAAATTGGCATTTAAACGCTTTGAAAACAGCGAAGGAATGGTTTTCCCTTTATTTAGGCCCAGTTTTTAAAAAAGGGAAGGAAGAGTCAGGGTTTCAACCATTTTTCAATACGGTCGAAGGCTTCGTTGATTTCAGCCTCGTCACCGCCGAAGGAAAAGCGCAGATGGCCTTCCCCTGCCGCACCAAATGTACAGCCGGGAATGGTGATGACCCGTGCCTCGTGGAGAATCTGTAAGGCCACATCTTTGGAAGGAGCATTGGAAAAAAGGTAGCGGGGCATGACGTAAAAAGCCCCCTGGGGTTTGACGTAGGAAAAGAAATCAGCCAGATCATCGAGACGCCGGCAGCAGAGATCACGCCTCTTGTGGAGTTCCAAACGCATGGCTTCGGCGCACTCCGAAGGCCCCTGCAGAGCGGCCAGGGCCGCCACCTGGGCCGGAGTCGGAGCGCAGATGGCCGAGGCGTCGTGGACTTTCATGATCTGCTCCATCCAATCCGCCGAAGCGCTCAGCCAGCCCACCCGCCAGCCGGTCAGGGCGTATTTTTTGGAGAATGAAGCGACGCTGATAACGTGCTCGCGGAAACGGGGATCAGCCGCCAGGCTGCGAGGCCGGGGAATGTCGAAAACGATGGAATCGTAGGTCTCGTCGCTGATAATGATGAGGTTGTGGCGCAGGGCCAGTTCGCCAAGAGCCTGCATATCGGCATCTGAAAAGACCGCACCCGTGGGATTGCTCGGATTGCAGATCACCACCAGGCGGGTGCGGGGAGTGACGGCCCGGTCGAGAGCCTCCAGGTCCAGACCCCAGTCTTCCGTTCGTAGCGGCACCATGACCGGCACCCCTTCGGCGAGAAGCACCTGCTCCACATGAGAGGCATAAGTGGGCGACGGCATGAGGACCTCGTCCCCACGCTCCACCAGAGTCAGGATGGCACAGACGAGCGCCTCCATCCCTCCCACGGTAACGAGGATTTCGCTCTCCGGATCACGATCAATACCCTGCTCACGTTTCAGGGTCCGGGCAATCTCCCGGCGCAGTTCGGGCATACCCGTCTGGAGGGAATACTTGCCGATGGCCGCATCCCCCTGGAGAGCATGGCACACTGCTTCGGTAATGTGCTTGGGAGTCGCAAAGGATGGGATTCCCTGGCCCAGGGAGACACAGCCACCCACCTTGGCAGCCACAATCGGCATCTCCTTGGTAGCGGAAATCTCGATCTGCCCCACCCGTTTGCTGACCCGCTTTTTATTCTTATCTGAAATCATAATCTATATTCATTTTTCGCTTGTCATCCCCTTCGACACAGCCGGAGCGGAAAGGTTGTTTTGAAAAAAAAACGGGCAGACTGTCTGAGCGGGTTTTGCGAGTTTCTGACCGTCCCCAAAACAGCCTTGGATCGTAGGGAACCCGGAGGGCAAGTCGTGGGGCGTCCTTTTCTTTGCTTCTTTCTTTTTGACGTAAAAAGAAAGAAAGCGTCGCCGGGGGACGCAACCCCCGATACTACCGGATTAAAATCAAGGAAAAACTTTGCCCGGATTCAATATCCCCTTGGGATCGAAAACCCTTTTGATCCCCTTCTGCAATTCCAGACTCTCCTGTGAAAGCTCCATGGCGATAAACGGGAGCTTGGCCAGGCCGATGCCGTGCTCCCCGGAAATGGTGCCGCCCATCTGCAAAACCACACCGAGGATATCTTTGATCCCTTCCTCAACCTGAGGCATCCTTTCGGGACCGTCGGCCGTAATGTTGAGATGAATATTGCCATCCCCGGCATGACCGAAAGAATAGACCGTCAGATCATATTTTTCTTCCAACGCGGGCAAAGCGGCGACCAGATCGGCGATGCGGCTGATGGGGACAACCACATCCTCGGACATATAGAGACCAGCCGTATCGTGGATACGCAGGGAAACCGCCCGCCGCACCTCCCAGAGACGTTCCCGCTCCTCGTCATTAGCGGCAGGCAGCAGTCTCCGCGCCCCGGACTCCAGGCAGATATTGCCCATGGCCTTGATGCCCTCGGCAACCTGCGCCTCAGGACCGTCCATTTCCATAAGCAACATGGCCTCGCTGCCACTCACCGGGAAGGGCAGCTGATCCTGGACCAGATGAAGACAGCGGTGATCCATGAACTCAATGGCAAAGGGAAGATAACCGGCTCCCATAACGGCACCGACCGCCCGGGTGGCTTTGGCCATGTCCGGAAAAACAATGGCCATGCCGGCCACCGCCTCGGGGTGGGGAATCAGTTTGAGGGTCAGGGCGGTGATGACCCCGAGGGTTCCCTCGGAACCGACCATGAGGTGGGTCAGATCATAGCCGACCACCCCTTTGCGGGTATTCACGCCGGTGCGGATTAGATGCCCGTTGGGAAGCACCACCTCCAGGCCGAGGATGTAATCGCGGGTCGTCCCGTACTTGACGCAGGCCGGTCCGCCGGCGTTGGTGGCAGCGTTGCCTCCGATAGTACTCTTGTCAAGGCCCGCTGGGTCGGGCGGATAGAACAACCCTTTTTCACGGGCCGAATTCTTGAGGGTTTCGGTGATGACACCGGGCTCCACCACGGCAATAAGGTTCTTTTCATCCACCAGGCGAATGCGGCTCATTTCCTCCAGGGAAAGGACAACCCCGCCCTGGGACGCCAAACAACCGCCGGCCAGGCCCGTCCCCCCGCCTCGGGGAATGACGGGAAAGTCAAAGCGGTTGGCCAACTCGAAAAGTTTCTGTACATCCTCGCGGCAACGGGCCTTGACGACAAGTTCCGGGACAATGCGCAGTTCCGAAGCATCACGATCATAGTTCTCCAGTTCAGCCGGCTGGGACAGAATCTGCCCGGACTCGAAACTGCCATATAGAGCATCTCTGGCTTCAGATGAAAGTAACTGACGTTGAGCCATTAAATTCCTTCCAAAACATGAAAAAATGGGGAAGCCGATCAACCCTTGCCAAAACCGGGGATGTAAAGCCGCTTTTCCAGTTTTTTCAGACCGAAATCGGCCACCGTCACCATAATGAGATAATAGAGACCGATGGCCAGAAAAACCTCGGTAAAACGGAAATACTTGGTGGCCAGGATTTTCCCTTCACCGGTTAGCTCAATAAAAGTGATGATGTAAGCAAGGGATGAATATTTGATCAGATAGACAATCTCGTTGCTGCAACCCGGCAGGGCACGACGAACAGCCTGGGGAAGGATGATCCAAAGCATGGACTGTATCCTGGAGAAACCAAGGGCCTGAGTGGCGAGCAGTTGTCCACGCCGGATGGAAAGGAGCCCACCGCGGATATATTCGGACTGATAGGCGCTGGTGCAAAGGATAAAGCCCACAACCGCTGCCGTATAGGGTTCCAGGTAGATTCCCAAGTTGGGAAGGCCGAAATAAAGCACGAAAAGCTGAACGACAAGGGGGGTTCCGCGAAACAGTCCGGCATAGCCGTCGCCAAGCTTGCGCAAGAGCGGATGGCCGTAGGCTCGCAGGGTACCTACCACAATGCCCATGAGGAGACCGATGGATGCCGATGGAATAATCAGCAGGATGGTCTTGACCAGACCCTGGTTAAGGGCCGGGACCAGTTCCTGGGCATAAAAGCTCCAATCCATCAGATCTCGGGCTCCTCGTAGAGTTCGTTCATTTTGGCACAGAATTGCTGGACACGGGTAGCGTTGCCTGCCATCAGCAGTTCACTCGGCGGACCCTGCTCGATGATCTCGCCCTCCTGCATAAACAGGATGTTATCCGCCAGGGTCCGGATAAAACCAATCTGGTGGGTCGCCATGATCATGGTCATGCCATCCTGGGCCAGATTACGAATGACGGCCAGGACCTCGCCGATGAGTTCCGGGTCGAGGGCCGAGGTCGGTTCGTCAAGCAGCATGACCTCGGGGTCCATGGCCAGGGCGCGGGCGATTGAGACGCGCTGTTTCTGTCCACCAGACAACTGGGCCGGATAAAGGTTGGCTTTGTCGCCGATGCCGACCCGCTCCAGCTCGATCATGGCCCGCTCCAGCGCCTCCTTTCTAGCAATTTTTTTGACCTTGCGCAGGGCGATGGAAACATTTTCCAGGGCATTGAGATGATCGAAAAGGTTGAAATCCTGAAAGATCATGCCGACCTTCTGGCGGTAGGCATAGAGGTCGCGTTTGCGATGAATGTGAATTTCTTCTCCATCCAGGTATATCTGCCCCTCATCCGGAGGAATCAGGAAGTTGATGCACTGCAACAGAGTACTTTTTCCCCCGCCTGAAGGCCCGATCAGGACCTTCAGTTCTCCTTTTTTCAAAGTAAAGGAGACCCCCTTCAGGATCTGCTTGCCGCCTAGCACCTTGGAGATATTTTCCGCCCGCAGCACCGGGCCGTTTTCAGTAATGGTCATGTCTTATCCCTGGTGGTGGGAATACCCCGGTATTCTCACCCTGTCTTCCAGCTTGCGCAGCGCTTTGACGCCCAGCCAGGTCAGAATAAAATAAAGTATGCCCGCCGTCACATAGAGAGGGAGATGCTGATAGGTCCGTGAGGCCACGAAGTGGGTGCGGGCCATAATCTCGGAAGTCCCGAGCACGAAAGCCAGGGCTGAATCCTTGAGAATGATGGAATATTCGTTGGAAAAGCCGGGAATGGAAAGGCGCAGGGCCTGCGGCAGGATGATATTTTTTATGGCGGTCCAGTCACTCATCCCCAAAGCCCGGGCGGCCTTCAACTGGCCGTAGGGCAATGATTCGATAGCCCCTCGGTAGATCTGCGACTGATAAGCGCCGGTGGTCATGCCCAGGACCAGGATAACGGAAGTAAAAGCGCTCAAATTGACGCCAATGAGGGAAAAGAGGCCGAAGTAAAAAAGAAAGAGCAGGACCAGGACCGGCACCCCCCGGAAAAACCAGATGTACAAACCCGCCAACCGCCCCAGGGGACGCGGGCCGTAGACCTGAAGAACCGCCAAAACAACGCCGATAATCAGGCCAAAGAACATGGCCCCAACAACGGCCGCCGCAGTCACTCCGGCCCCCTCAAGAAGGTAGGGGAAAGATTCTTTTATGACCAGAAAGGCTTCCGGCACCGCAACTCCCATTTAAAACGGAATAAAATCCTATGCAGAATATAAACGCTGAAAAGCCGGAAGGGGCCTGACGCCACCTTCCGGCTGAAAAACCATCGCCCTGAAAATCACGATCCCTTATTTGAGATATTTTTCTACCAGCTCATTCCAATAGGGATCAGCTTGGAGCATTTTCAGACCTTTGTTTAGAGCATCAAGGAGTTCCTTGTCCTCTTTGCGTACGGCAATACCGAACATTTCCTCTTCCATACCAAAGGTCCCGATTATCTGAACAGGCTTCTTCGCTGCGGCATCCTTGGCCGGGGCATCGTCCATGGCTGCCGCGACAATACGCCCGTTAACCACGTCCTCAATGGCCATAGGAGCCGAATCATAGTACTTCAATTCAAACTTCCAGCCGTTTTTGGCAGCTTCGTCTTTGAGCCATTCCGCTTCGGAAGTGCCGCGCTGAACCCCCAGGGCGCCCTCTTTGGCCTTAACATCGTCAACACTGAGGCCGGAACCCTTCTTTGCAACAAAGACCTGTTTGATTTCCCAATAAGGATTACTGAAATTGACGACCTTGGCCCGGTCCTCGGTGATGCTCATGCCGGAAGCGATGAAATCGATTTTTTTGGCCACAAGGTTGGGGATAATGCCATCCCAGTCCATGGGCTGGTGCTTAACTTCAAAACCCATCTTTTGGGCAATCCAGTTGATGGCATCGATGTCAAAACCACTTGGCTGACCGGTCTTATCTACATAAGCAAACGGCGGGAAGTTTGCGTCAATGCCGTTGATATAGGATTTTTCGAGTGCCAATGCCCCGCCGGCCGTTGCGAAAATCAGAAAAACCACCAGAATCAGACCGCTCCACAATTTACCTTTCAACATCATTTCCCCCTCCCAATCCGGTTAATTATTTGGAAACTCTTCACTACAATGAACTTGCGATGACCCTGGAAAAAACACCGCAAAACCATCTAGCACCAAGGTGAATAGTTTCATTATTTAAAAAAATTTCCATGCCGAATATAGGTAGATTGAGCCCCCCTGTCAAGCCACAATCACAGCCCGGCAAACAGTTTTTTTACAGCTTTTCAGGCGACTTTTCGAATAGGCACCTCAGGCCCCCCGGTTTAATGAATACCGAATTTTTAAACTAAAAAGGAATTCCCGCCACTTACTGAGGAGAAACCTGACTCCTCGACATTACTCTGCAGCAAATAATGGATCACCTGATGGGATTGGGGCGCTCATGGAAAGGGCATCTGCCGCCAGGACGGCGGCTGTTAAACTCCCAATGGTTAACGTTTCCCCTGGTAAATAATAAAGCTTGTAAAATCCCCTTCTTTCATTTCATAATTTTATTGTTGTGTGAAATATCCCAATAGGTTGTACCAACTGTTCCGGGCTCCTGGGCTCGACAACGGCAAACTCAGCGCATGAGGTTTTCGGTGACCTACGAAGAATTACAGAACGCCGCAAAAATTCTCAACCTACCGGACAAAGCTTCTTGGGAGGAGATCAGGGAGCGTTATCGGGCACTCGTCAAACTTCATCATCCCGACAAGGGGGATGGAAACTCCAACAGAATACGGGAAATCAACTCGGCCTATGATATCGTCACAGCCTACTGCCGCGACTATCGTTTTTCCTTTTCTCGAGAAGAATTCTATGAGCAGAATGTCAAGGAACGCCTGCGTATGCAGTTTGGCCAGGAACCCTTTTAACCCGTTAAACCCAGAAGGCACTTTTCTTGCTATTAAAGGAAAAACCTGGATTTTCGACGTTATCCGGTGGTAATAAAACAATTTTCCGGCTTTTCCAACATCCAAAATATTGATAAGGTTTTGCCTGGCAAATAACCCTTAATCTTTTTGAGTACGGCAATATGGACTTTTCTTCCATTAAAGATTTTTTCAGCAATTTCGAAACTGAACATGTTATGGAAATGCTGAAAAATATGAATTTAAGCGAACTGATTTACGAGCCGTGGTTTTTAATCACCATGGCAGTAATAGCCCTCCTTTGTCTTCTCCTAAAACTTCGCCTCCTCTTTGCGACGATCGTCGGGACCACCGGGTTTGCATTCCTGATTGCATACACCATGGAAAGAGGTACTGATCTCGAGGGTTTGAATAACCCTACCCTGCTCACATTCATTGGTGGCGGTGCGGTCATGGTTGGCCTGGTCATCTATTTTCTCTTTATCCGGGGCGACTGATTAATGGTCGGTATCACAACCACTATTCCCCTGGAAATCCCTCTCGCCGCCGGGGAATCAATCCTGGATCTCAACAATCTCTTTGTCAACCACGAAACCCCCCAGGAATTGATCGATAAAGCTGAAATGGCTGGGTTTCCCCGCAACACCTGCGGCTGGATCAAAGGAATTTACGGCGCCATTCAAAATTTCGACATCCGGAAGGTTATTTCCGTTACCGAAGGAGACTGCTCCAATACCCGGGCGCTGATGGAAGTCCTCTCTTCCCAGGGGATAAAAATCATTCCTTTCGCCTATCCGTTTGAACATTCCGAAAAAGCCCTCGCCGGACAGATTCACAGCCTTGCGGAGCAGTTCCAAGTCGATACCGCTCAAATCGGACAAGCGAAAAAACACCTTGACCTCATCCGCGAAAAAATCCACGAAATCGACCGCATGACCTGGCAGGAGGATCGTGTTACCGGAAGGGAAAACCACTATTTCCAAGTTTGCTCCTCGGATATGAACGGCGACCTTGACAGGTTCAGCCTTGAAATCGACTCTTTTCTGGCAGAGGCCGGTCAACGCCAACCACTGAAGGAGGATTTGCGCCTGGCCTACGTCGGTGTCCCGCCCATTTTTCCCGATCTTTATCCGGCGTTGGAAAAGTTGGGGGCTCGCGTCGTTTTCAACGAGACCCAGAGGCAATTCACCATGCCCTTTCCAACCGCGGATATCGTCGACCAATATCTGCACTATACCTACCCTTACGGAATCTTCTTTCGTCTGGAAGACATCAAAAAGGAACTGGAGAAACGCCGCATCGACGGGGTCATCCATTACGTTCAGTCCTTCTGCTTCCGCCAGATCGAGGACATTGTCCTGCGCAAAAATCTCAGTTTGCCGGTTCTGACCCTTGAAGGCGACCAGCCGGCCCCTCTTGATGCCCGTTCCCTGATCCGCATCGAATGCTTTCTGGAAATGCTTCGGGCCGCCAAGGGGGCGTCATGACCGCTCTCGGCATCGATCTCGGTAGTCGCCGCATCAAAATGATCGCTTTCCAGGATAAGAACATCCTGTGGTTCAAATCCTTCGATACCATCCCCTTTTACAAACAATACAGCGGCATTCACGAAGGAAAACTAACCATTGATTTCAGTGCCGCGGGAGTCGACATTGAGTTTCAAGAAAAGGCGATCCCGGTTGTTGCAACGGGTTATGGCCGCAACAATATCGACCTTGAAAACGCTCGTGTTATTCCCGAAATTCAAGCCCACTGCAAAGGCGCCGAATTTCAAACAGGCCTGACCACCTTCACCCTGCTGGACATGGGAGGACAGGATACCAAAGTCGCCAGGGTCGAAAACGGCCTGCTGGTCGATTTCATCATGAACGACAAATGCGCCGCATCTTCCGGCCGTTATCTCGAAAGCATGGCCGCAGTCCTCGACGTTTCCCTGGAGGAGCTATCCCGTCATGCTTCCAATCCTATCCCCCTCAACGCCACCTGCGGGATTTTCGGCGAAAGCGAACTCATCGGCAAAATCATCGAGGGTCATCCTCTTGAGCACCTCTGCGCCGGTGTCAACAATGCCCTCCTCAAACGCGTCCTCCCCATGCTCCGCCCCTTTGACAAAGACACTCTCATAGTCACCGGCGGAGTCGCCAAAAACGGTGCCCTCATTTGCCTTCTGGAAACCTCCACCCAGGCTCGCATCGTTGTCCCTCCCCACCCACAGTTCAACGGTGCTATCGGCTGTGCGGCACAGGCACGATAACGCTAACTAACAAAAAGCCTATTTAAAAAAACGATCCCTCCTAACATTAACGGCCGATAATTTGCAAGCTCAGCCCACCATTAATTATTTATCTTTCCTATTCGCCATATCAATTAAAATTCAAAACTCAGGAGAAAACATGAAAATCCGAACCAAAATTACTGCGACGATTTTTTTCTTGGTATTGGTCACAGGGCTAACTATCTTAGGGGTTCTCTGGACCCAGAAAAGCAACCTTCAAAACCACTTCAATCGCGAAATCGAAACTCTCGCCATGAAGGAGGCCGAAAAAACAGCTCAGGATATTTATCTTATGTGTCAGGCCATGCGGGAATCGGTGCAGCAAACAGTGGGAAACAGCCTGAAAGTCGCCAGGGAGGTTTTCGACAATACCGGCTCGGTTAATTTTCCTGATGAATCGGTTACCTGGAAAGCCACAAATCAGTTCAGCAAAGAAAAAACCAATCTCCAGCTCCCAAAAATGTTTGTCGGGAACACTTGGCTGGGCCAGAATCGCGGATTTTCTAAAGTGACACCGGTTGTCGATCACATTGGTCAATTGGTGGGAGGAACGGCAACCATTTTTCAACGCATGAATCCCAGAGGGGACATGTTGAGAGTCGCAACTAATGTCAAAAAGTTGGACGGCAGCCGGGCCATTGGCACTTATATTCCGGCAATCAACCCCGACGGACAAGCCAATAAAGTCATCAAAACCGTTCTTGAAGGCAAAACCTTCTACGGCCGTGCCTTTGTTGTCAACGCCTGGTATGTAACAGCCTATGAGCCCATTTGGGACCAAAACCATCAGGAGGTTGTCGGTATTCTCTATTTTGGAGAAAAACAGGAAAACATAGCCAGCCTTCGAGAGGGAATTCTGAATACGAAAGTCGGCCAGTCGGGCCAAGTCTACGTTATCGGTGCCAGCGGCAAAGATAAAGGACGTTATCTGGTCACCCGTTCACAAGAAAAATCCGGCCGGATCGCTCTGGTTGAAAAAGATGCCAACCAGAAAACGTACATAAACTCCATTATTGAAAAAGCGCTGACCCTTTCATCTTCAAATAACACACAAATCATCCCGGTCGCCTTTGACAGCTACACAATCAAAGATCAAGAAAATAATCAAGACCGCTCTAAAGAAGTTGCCATTACCTACTATTCACCTTGGGAGTGGATCATCGTAGCCGAATTGGACAAAAACGATCTCGCCCTGGCCAAATCGACGCTGGCGGAGACCTTTGACACAACCATCTGGGAAATTATAGCCATAGCCGGAGGAATTATTCTGCTGACCATCCCCGTGGCTTTTCTTTTTGCCCGTGGGATATCCAATCCGCTTGAAAAAACAGTGGACATGATTGAATCCCTGGAAGCCGGTCGACTGGACAAGCGTCTGAATATGGAGCGCAAGGATGAAATCGGCAGGCTTGCAACCACTATGGATGCCTTTGCCGACAACCTGCAAACAGAAATTCTGGCGGCTTTCGACAAACTGGCTGACGGAGATTTCACCTTTGAAGCCAAGGGCCTTATCAGGGAACCTCTGTCCAGAGCCAATGCGAATCTGAACAAAATCATGGCACAAATCAAAATAACCAGCGAACAGATCGCCTCGGGCTCGACCCAGATTTCCGACTCCAGCCAGTCCCTCTCCCAAGGTGCTACGGAGCAGGCCAGCTCTCTTGAAGAAATCACCAGTTCTATGACCGAAATGAGTTCTCAGACCAAACAGAACGCCGAGAACGCCACCCAGGCCAATCAACTTTCAGCCCAGGCCCGCGACGCCGCGGAAAAAGGCAACGAACAAATGAATGAGATGATGAAAGCAATGGATGACATCAATGAATCGGGCCAAAACATCTCAAAAATCATCAAGGTCATCGATGAGATCGCCTTTCAAACCAATCTCCTGGCTTTAAATGCAGCCGTGGAAGCGGCCAGAGCCGGTCAGCACGGGAAAGGCTTTGCGGTTGTGGCCGAAGAGGTGCGAAATCTGGCAGCCCGTAGCGCCCAGGCAGCAAGAGAGACAGCAGATCTGATCGAAGGTTCGGTTGCCAAGGCCGAAAATGGTGTTGATATCGCTCAGGATACTGCCAAGGCTCTGTCGGAAATCGTAATCGGCATAACCAAGACCACGGACTTGGTGGCGGAGATTGCAGCAGCATCCAACGAGCAGTCGCAAGGTATCGGCCAGATCAACCAGGGTCTGAGCCAAATCGAAACCGTAACCCAGCAGAACACCGCCAACGCCGAAGAGAGTGCGGCTGCTTCTGAAGAACTTGCCGGTCACGCCGATAGATTGCGGCAGATGGTTGCCCGATTCCGCCTTGAAATGGCTGACGGTGAAGCCACTGATTCTTAACCGGCGGTTCCAACATGAACAACAGGGGATAGAACCATAGTGGCACACATGGACAAGTTAAAACCCAAGTCTTCAAAAAAAATCAAAACACAGAATCAGAATCAAATAGAGGGACGGCTGGCGAAGCTTTGAAATAAAAACCGCTTTTAGGAAAAGCCCTTTCAGCATTTCAGGCCGAAAGGGCTTTTCTCTTCCTCTTGTGTCCCCAAAAACAAGTTTAACCGGGATATTGTCCAATGCATTGTTTTAAAAATACTTTCAAATACAAGTGGCACCCCTATTGCAAAACCATGCGCGCAAAGCACCAAAACCTTCAACCAAGCTTATTGACATGCCGGAAAGCCATCCCCAGAAAAAACCTCTGATTTTGATCATTGACGACGACCCGGTAGTCCGGCTGCTCGTCAAAGGCTGCCTCGAAAAAGCGGATTTTCAGGTAAAAGAAACAACTGATGGCCATGAGGCCCTTGATCTTCTCCAGAACTGCCGACCCGACCTTATTCTTCTCGATCTATGCATGCCGGGGATAGGCGGTTTTGAAACCTGTCAAAAAATTCGCCTTCAGCCAGAACTCAAAGAAGTCCCCATACTTATAATCACGGGCATGAACGATTCGGATTCGATCCACCGGGCTTTCGATGCCGGAGCCAGCGATTTCATCACCAAACCGATCAACTTCCTGCTTCTCCTGCCCAGGGTTCAAAACCTGCTTCGTTACACCAACACAATGAAAGACCTTCGCGCCAGCGAAGAGCGCCTGCGCCAGGTATTGCAGAATATGCCGGTTATGTTAAAAGCCCGCAATGAAGATGGGAACTTCATTATCTGGAACCGTGAATGTGAAAACGTTACCGGTTTCAAGGCGGAAGAAATCCTTGAAAATCCGCAAGCCATAGAACTTCTCTACCCCGACATTGCTACCAGAAAGGAAATGCTGGACCAATGGGAAGGGTGCAAAGAGTTTTATAACCGGCAAACAGAACTGATGGCCAAGGATGGAAAGATCAAGACGGCATCATGGTCAAATATTTCCCAAAAGTTTCCTGTCCCGGGATGGGCCTCATGGAGCGTCGGGATCGACGTTTCCCTGCAGAAGAAGGCCGAGCGAAACCTGCTAGAAAGCAAAGAAAAATACCAGAAACTGTCCCATGAATTCAGTACTCTCCTGGACGGCATTCCCGATGTCCTTTTGCTGCTCTCCTCGAATTTTGATATTGTCTGGGCCAACAAAGGGGCTATCAACCATCTGGCCAAGGGATCACCTCACGTGGCCGGGAAAAAATGTCATGACCTCTGGTACCAGTGCCCACGGCCATGCGTTGATTGCCCGGTTGCGAAATGTTTTATATCAGGAGAAACAGAAACCCAGCGTAGAGAATCCCCCGACGGCCGCCACTGGGGACTCAAGGTTTTTCCTCTAAAGGACCGGAACGGCCATGTGGGACAGACCATTCTACTTGCAAGCGATGTCACTGAGTCCGTGCGCCTGAAAGAAGAGGCTCTGCGCGCCAGCCATCTCGCCTCAATAGGAGAAATGGCCGCAGGAGTGGCTCACGAAATCAACAACCCCAACGGGCTTTTTCTACTCAACCTCCCACTTCTGGCCGAAATATATGCCGACTCGGCGCCAATTCTCGAAGCCCATGCTCGAGAAAATGAGGATTTTAAACTGGCAAACCTCGGTTTCCAGAGGGTGCAAGATATTATTCCCCGCATCCTCAAAGATATGCAGAACGGTGCCAACCACATCAAACATATCGTCGAGGACCTGAGGAATTTCTCGCCCAAACGTGAGTCAAATCTCGACGAACTGATTAATCTGAACGAAGCTGTCAACGCCTCAATCAGGCTAATGAAAAACCCGATTAAAAATGCAACCGATCACCTCATCGTTGAACTGGGGGAAAACCTTCCCCGTATTCGAGGCTGCTTCCAGCGTATTGAACAGATTATCATCAATCTTGTTCAAAATGCCTGTCAGGCTTTGAATGGAAGAGATAAAAAGATTACGCTCAGTACTTTTACGTCCCCTGACGGCCGCAAAGTTGCATTGGTGGTACGTGATGAAGGGAACGGCATCCCGGCAGACCTGCTCAGCCACATAACCGATCCGTTTTTCACCACACGGCGCAACGACGGCGGTACAGGACTGGGGTTATCAATATCAGCACGTATTATCGAGGAGCACAACGGCAAGCTCTCGATAAACTCAAAACCGGGGTTGGGAAGTACCTTTACAGTTGAGTTCCCAACCTACCTAGAAGGATGAAAAGATGGAGAGCACCCTTTACCCGGCAGCTCCAATTTTACATGTGGACGATGAACAAGCCTGGCTGACTTGCCTCGGGCTGGCACTGGAACGTTCCGGCGCCATCAGTCATATCCTTTCTTGCAACGACAGCCGGGAAGTTATGAAAATTCTCGCTTCGCAAGCCATAAGCGTGGTCCTTCTGGACCTCAACATGCCGTATGTTTCAGGAGAAGAACTTCTCATCGAAATTCAGAAAAGTTTTCCGGAGATTCCGGTCATTATCCTCACCGGCCACAATCAGATTGAAACCGCCGTCAAGTGCATGAAGCTTGGAGCCTATGATTTTTTTGTCAAGACTACCGAAGAAGAACGTCTGATTGGCGGCGTAAAACGCGCACTGAAAATGAGAGCGCTTGAAACGGAAAACCGTCAACTGAAAAACCAGGTTGAGGGAAAAGGCCTGAAAAACCCCGGAGCATTTTCAGGTCTGATTACCCAAAACTCCCAAATGCTGGCTCTATTCCATTATGTGGAGGCTATCTCCAACAGTTCTGAACCGGTTCTGATCATTGGGGAGAGCGGCACCGGAAAAGAAATGATCGCCCAGGCGGTTCATGCCACCAGCCGTCCAAAACTGCCATGGGTAGCCGTAAACGTCGCCGGGCTGGATGACAATGTCTTTTCCGACACCCTTTTCGGGCATGTCAAAGGCGCGTTCACCGGCGCCGCCCAAAATCGACAGGGCATGATTGATCGCGCCGGAGAAGGGACACTTTTTCTCGACGAGATTGGAGACCTGAGCCATCAGTCACAAGTTAAGCTCCTGCGCCTGCTTCAAGAAAAAGAATACTATCCTTTAGGCAGTGATCGACCACAAAAAACCAACGCCCGTATTGTTGCGGCAACCAATAAAAACCTTGCTCTCCTTCAGTCCGAAGGAAGCTTTAGAGAAGATCTGTTTTATCGTCTCAAAGCGCATCAGCTTCTCCTCCCGCCCCTACGTCAGCGCATCGATGACATCCCTTTTCTCCTTGACCGAATGCTGGAAGAGGCAGCCCGCGAACTCGACAAAAAAAAGCCGACTCCGCCGAAGGAGCTCGAAATTCTCCTCTCAACTTATGGTTTCCCAGGGAACATTCGGGAATTACGTGCCATGGTTTTCGATGCTGTCAGTATTCACCAAACGGGAAAACTTTCCATGAATTCCTTCAGAAAAGCCATAGAAGCCAATCGGGAAATCAAGGAATTAAACCCGGGTTCCCGACACCAGGAGACATCTTTCCCGCGCCTTAAAGAGATGGTTGATCTCCATGTCGCCGAAGCTTTGCGGCAGGCTCAAGGCAATCAATCAATCGCCGCCGAACTCCTTGGCATCTCCGGTGCCGCCTTAAGCAAACGCCTGAAAAAGACTCCTGAGTTAAAAGCCCAAAGCCCAACCGATTATTCATAGGCGTTTACGGCAAAAACCAGGATCAGCCCGGCACTCTGAAATAGCCCGAAGAAGTCATCACCCTTGATGACAACCAGGCTGGAAAATATCAACCTAATCGTAAAGTCAAAAATCAGACCCATCCCCCAGTTTGAACAAGGGGGCTGGGCCTGATTTTTTTGCAAAATGCTCTTCCAAAAAAAGGATTTTATTAAATAAAAAGCCAGCCCGCACCGAGAAAAACGGCCAGAGGAACCTTAAGTTGGGCAACCATGCCTTTCAAATCATCGCGGTGAAAATACCAATTATTCCGCCTCGCCAGAACCTTTTCATTCAACTCCCCATTCAAGGGAAAAACCATGCCCTGTTAAAAACAGGAAAGTTATACCAGTTTTATGACATGGGGTCTCATATTTGTATCGGATTTTTCCATAAAAACTGCATCAACCACTTTGAAAAAACCCTTTTCCAGCAGCCATTCCCCTTTTTGACTTTTAATATTTCCAACTTTTTTAAGATTTTACGTCTCAAATTAACCTTTGAAAAACCAAATTCAACTTTTTTTAGAACCTATCAAATATATCAATAAGATTGGCACTATTATTGATAAGAAAAATTATAAAGCTTTATTTTTCAGGGTATTAAATGAGCTCTGGATACGAGAAATGACTTTGTAAAAAGACTTTCCAATATGCGGCAGAAGAGTGTTTTCTTTTTGACTTTCACAAAAGTGCCACGGAAATTTTCAAGGGAATATTCCGATGAAGAAAAAACTAAAAAAACAGCCCATACAGAGGATGAGGACATAAACCGTCGAAAGAAAAGCCCCCTCATGGGCTAAAGGGGGAAAAAACTGTAAAAAATGGAGGATTTCATGAACTGGTTCAAAAATCTCAAAATCGGTATCAAACTCACCCTCGGCTTTGCCGTCCTCGTGGCCATGATGGGCGCCCTCGGCTACACCGGCTATAACAGCGTCAAAACCATCAACAACGAACTGGACAAGGTTATCCAGACCCGGCTTCCCATCACCAGTCTGATTCTCAACGCCGACCGCGACCTGCAACAGGCTCTGGTAACGGAACGCACCATGATTAACATCGACCCAAAATCGGATCAGTTCAAACAGCTGGTCAAGGACTATGAAGAGAACGTCGCCCAGGCCAAGGAACGCTGGGACAAGGCCGCCGCCATGTTTACCACCGCCGAGGCAAAAAACATCAACCAGAAATTCCAGGCTGACTGGGCGGCGTGGCAAAAACTCTCCAGCCGCGTGGTGGAAGCCCGCAAGGAAGACACCCGCTCCGGCCTTAGAGAAGCCCTCGACCTGACCCTCGGCCACGCACTCGAAGCCTTTGAAACCATGCGCGGCAATATGGACACCGTACAGGGCATCAACGACAAGCTCATTGCCGATCTCGAGGTACGTACAGCATCGATCCACAGCAGTGTCGTCAAAACCATCGTCACCATGGTCGCTGTAGCTTTCATCCTCGCCATCGCCCTCGGCTTCTTCCTGACCCGCGGCATCACCGGCCCGGTCCGCAAGGCCCTGCATCTGGCTGAAGAGATCGCCAAAGGGGATGTCAGCGTCCGCCTCAAACTTGCCCAGAAAGACGAAATCGGCCAACTCGGCCACGCCCTCGACAACATGGCCGAAGGTTTGGACAAAGCCGGCGACGTGGCTGAAGAAATCGCCAAGGGCAACCTCAACGTCGACGTGCCCGTCGCTTCGGAAAAAGACCAGCTCGGCCACGCACTGAAAACCATGGTCGAAAAACTCAACAGCGTCCTCGGCCAGGTTCAGACCGCCGGCGAACAGATCGCTTCCGGTTCGACCCAGGTC
>JAFGRU010000058.1 GCA_016934985.1 Deltaproteobacteria bacterium | reverse complement strand
GGCCGCTCCGATCCCAACGCTGATCCCTGCGGTTATCGCAGTGTCCTGACCATGAAGCTGGCTGAAAAGTATTATAAAAAGGATGGCCTGGCAGCCAAAATGCTGCAGAAAGACCACAAATATATCCGCCCAAAAGAGACCGATCTGATTGCCCTTCTGGAATCAGGGGAGATGGATTATTTTTTCATTTACCGCTCGGTTGCGGAACAGCACGGGATGAAATATGTCATTCTGCCGGATGAGATCAATCTCAAGACCCCTGTCTTCAAAGATTTCTACAAAACCGCCACGGTCGAAATTTCCGGCAAAAAACCCGGTACCACGGTTGTCAAGAAAGGGGCGCCGATGATGTATGGCGTGACCATTGCCAAGAATTCGCCCAATCCTGACGCCGCCATGGCATTCATGGAGTTCCTGCTTGCCGAAGATGGCGGTATGGCCATCATGGAAAGGAACGGCCAGCCTTCGGCTATTCCCTCGCCGACCACCAGCTTTGATCAGATACCGGAGAATCTGAAAAAATTTGCCAAACCCGAATGAAACAGAGACGCGTAGACAAATTTGATCTTGTTTTCTCCATCCTGGGTGGCGCGGTACTGCTTTTTGTTATCGCGCCCCTTTTTTCGATGGTGATTAAAACCCCGGCTGCGGACCTGGTTGCCACAGCTGCTGAAGCGGAGGTCCAGGGGAGCATCTTCCTGACCCTGTGGTGCTCCATGGCGGCCACCGCCCTCTTTGCCGTCTCGGCCATCCCCCTGGCTTACCTGCTGGCCCGCAAGCAGTTCAGAGGGAAGCGCCTGGTCATCGCCATCATCGATCTGCCTATTGTCATCCCCCATTCCGCCGCCGGTATTGCCATCCTCGGTTTTATCAACCGGGATTCGATTCTCGGCCATGCGGCCGGCTATTTCGGCACCTCCTTTGTAGGCGGTGAGGGCGGCATCATGCTGGCAATGGCTTTTGTCAGCATTCCGTTTTTGCTTAGTGCGGCCCGTAACGGCTTTTTGGGGGTTCCGGTCCGTCTCGAAAAAGCGGCGCTCAACCTGGGCGCTTCGCCGCTGCGGGTGTTTTTAACCGTTTCCCTGCCCCTGGCCTGGCGGGACATCGTTTCCGGCCTGGTGCTGATGTGGGCGCGGGGGCTGAGCGAATTCGGCGCCGTGGTGATTGTCGCCTATCATCCGATTGTCACTCCCGTCATGATTTTCGAGCGGTTCGGTGCCTACGGGCTCAAATACGCCCGTCCGGTTGCGGTGATATTTATCGCCGTCTGCCTGGTTCTGTTCCTGGTTCTCAGGCTGCTGGCAAGGGAGCGATCCGATGTTGCGCGTTGATAATCTGGCCAAAAAGCTTGGTGATTTTGAGATATCGAATGTTTCATTTGACGTTGGAGAGGGGGACTATTTTGCTCTTCTGGGGGCTTCGGGCGTGGGAAAAAGCATTCTTCTGGAAGCCCTCGCCGGAATTATGCCTCCTGATTCAGGGCATCTTTTTCTCGATGAAAAGGAAATCACCTACGAAAAGATTCAGAAACGGCGTCTGGTCCTGGTCCACCAGAACCAGTCCCTTTTTCCCCATCTGACGGTCAGGCAGAACATCGCCTACGGGTTGAAATGCCTGGGCAGGACAAGGGAGGTTATGCGCGGGAAAATCGGGCAATTGGCCGAGGCCGTTGCTATTGAGGGACTCCTCGACCGTTATCCCCCCACCCTCTCAGGCGGGGAGGCCCAACGGGTGGCGCTGGCCCGGTCGCTGGCCATTGAGCCCCGCTGCCTGTTGCTCGATGAGCCGCTGTCGGCCCTGGATAATCATTCACGCCATGAATTGCGGGCTTTGCTGCGGGAGGTGAATCGCCAGGGCTATACCATCATCCATGTGACCCATGATTTCGAGGAGACCATCTCGCTGGCAAACAGGATTGCCGTTATGGAAAAGGGTTCAATTGCCCAGGTGGGTTCCCCCCAGGAGATTTTTCACCATCCCAAGTCCGAGTTTGTGGCCCAATTTATTGGCATCAAGAATTTTTTCCACGGCAGGTTGAATGGTACGGAGTGCGCAGAAAAGGCTACATTGCGAACGGGAAATTTCACCACCGGCGATCTGAACCTCCTGGTATATACGGATCAGCCACCCGGTTTGGGCCATGTGTGCATCGGCAGTGATGAGATCGTTATCTCCACCGGCAAGCCTTCGAGCAGCGCCCGGAATATCTTTGCAGGGGTCATCAAGGACATATCCAATACCCGGTCGGGAATCGAGGTCATTGTGGATATCGGGAGGGAGGTCGCGGTTGTCATCACTCCGGAGTCCCTGGTTTCCATGGGGTTGTCCTACGGAGATCGGGTCTGGATAGAGTTCAAGGCCACGGCGGTAAAGTTTTTTCCAAAATGATCCAAGCTGTTATAGGAACATCATTGTTCCGAGGAAAATATTCAGCTCAAGGACTCGTAGCGGCCATGGAAAGGGCATTTGCCGTAAAATAAGATGCAGCACCGGAGTTGCGCCCCCGGACGGCGCCTTACTCTTTTTACTTGTCTAAAAAGAGTAAGCAGAAAAAGGACACCCCGCACCTTGCCCTGCGGGTTCCCTGCGCTCCAGAGACTTTTTGAGGACGGTCAGAATTCGCAAAAATCGCTCAACTGCCCGTCTTTTTCTCAAAATGTCTCTTCCGCTCCGACTGCGGTAAAAGGGGAATAATACTTAAAACTTAACACTTTCAACTTAACACTTTGCTTATACGGCCCTTGGAATGGGCGCGGCGGGGCATTGTGCCGCAAAACTGAGCAATGACAAAAGAACAGTAAAAAAGATGGAAAAAGGTTGTCATGATCCGTATGCCCAACATGTTGTTGATCGGTGCGGCCGGCAGAAATGTCGGTAAAACCGAGCTGGCCTGCGCTCTGATCGCGGAGCACAAGAAATCAGCTGAAATCGTTGCTGTTAAAGTAACGGCCATCACCGAAAAAGGCGGCGAATTCCGGCACGGCGCCAAAGGCGGAAAGGTTTGCGCTTCTCTTGGAGGATCTTATGAAATAACGGAAGAGATATCCCCCCCGCCACATAAGGATACGGGCAGGATGGTGATCGCGGGCGCAAATAAGGTGTTCTGGTTGAAAGTCCATCGCGACTCTCTGAACCAAGGCCTTGAGGCGCTTTTATCGGTAACCGGGCATGATAAATTGATTGTTTGTGAGTCGACCAGCCTGAGGTTGGTCGTCGAGCCCGGCATCTTTCTGATGGTCAAAGACAAGTTTTCCGATGATTTCAAGCCAAGCGCCGAGGAGGTAAGGGACCTTGCCGACCGGATCGTTTTATTTGCAAATAAAAACCATGATTTGCAGGCCGGTGAAATCAAGATCATCCCTTATGGATGGAGTCTTCCTCTTGATGCCAATGCCGTCATCATGGCCGGTGGCAAGAGTACGCGCATGGGGCAGGATAAATCCTCTCTTCAGGTTGGTGGAAAGACCCTGCTTGAGCATGTTTTTTCTCAGATCGACGGCCACTTCAACGCGATCCTGGTGAGTGCCGCCGAGAAAACCTGTTATGAGAGTCTGGGGGATGTGCGGGTCGTTGCCGACGAAAAACCGGGAGAAGGGCCTTTGATGGGCATCCTCTCCTCGCTCGAACAATCGGAAAGGGAAATAAATTTTGTCCTGGCTTGCGACATTCCTGAGATACCGCTTTTTTTTATCAGGAAGATGGTTTCCATGGTCGGCGATTTCGATTGCGTCATTCCCGTCAATGAAAATGGTCGAATTGAAACATTGTTCGGCGTTTATAAAAAAAGCATGATCAACCCGATAAGGGAAGCTCTTGCCGGGGGCAAAAGACGGATCAGGGATGTTTTTGACACGGCCAAGGTTAATTACGTCAAGCTCGACCAATCGGTAAGCTTGAGAAATTTAAATACGTTGAGTGATTACCATGCCTATCTGCAGGACAGTTGTTCTTTTCGCGCCACTGCTGGCCGGCTCGCTGCCGTCCATGGGGATGAACAGAGACCAGGAGGGTCGAAATGATCGAATTTCAAAAGGCCCTTGAAATAGTATTGGAGTCAGCCAGCCTGCTGGATTCGGAGTCTGTGGCCATTGGACAATCCCTGGGGCGGATTCTGCGGGAGGATGTCAGGGCCGATCTGGACATGCCTCCTTTCAATAAGTCCGCCATGGATGGGTACGCCTGCAGAAAAACGGATTTGGGAAGCCCCCTTGATATCCTGGAGGTCATCCCGGCCGGGAAAATACCTGAAAAAACCATTGGCAAAAGCCAATGTTCCAAGATCATGACCGGCGCCAGGGTTCCGGAAGGCGCAGACTGCGTCATCATGATCGAGTATACCTGCCTGGATGAAAGGGGGCGGGTCCGCTTCGATGGTGATAAAACCCGAACAAATATCTGCTTCCAGGGGGAGGATGTCAAGGCCGGAGCGGTGGTGTTAAAGACATTCACCAAACTGAGCCCACCGGATGTGGCTGTTCTGGCCACCTTCGGCTGCACCACCCCTCTGGTCAGCAAAAAACCCCGGGTTGGAATTCTTGCCACCGGGGATGAGCTGGTGGAGTCCACCCAGGTTCCTGAAGCCTGTTCGATCAGAAACAGCAACAGCCACCAGCTTTGTGCCCAGGTATTGGCCTCCAACGCTTTTCCGGCCTACTACGGCATTGCCAAGGACAGCGATGATGCTATTGATTGCAAATTGCGGCAGGCCATGGCGGAAAATGATGTGGTTCTGATTTCCGGCGGTGTTTCCATGGGCGATTTCGATCTTGTTCCTGCCATTATGAAAAGAAATGGAATCGAGATTAAATTTGACTCTATCGCCATGAAACCTGGGAAACCGACCCATTTCGGTGTTTCAAAGGAAGGGTTCTGCTTCGGCCTTCCGGGTAATCCGGTTTCAACCTATATCCAGTTTGAAATCCTGGTGAAACCCTTTCTCTATAAACTGATGGGGCACGATTACCAGGCCCTAAACTTTTCGGCGGTTCTGGCTGAAGATATTCTGGTAAGGCGCTCCGACCGGGAATCCTGGCTTCCTGTTTCCCTCTCTGCGAATCACCAGGTCGTCCCTTTGGAGTATCATGGTTCTGCCCATATTAATGCCCTGGGTTTTGCGGATGGTTTAATTGTTGTTCCAATCGGTATTGAAATTCTCCCCAAAGGGACCGTGGTCAATGTTAGACATATTTAAGCGCAAGATCAATTATCTGCGCATCTCGGTGACGGACAAATGCAACCTGCGCTGCCATTACTGCATGCCGGACGGGGAAATCCAGCTTCTGCCCCGCTGGGAAATCCTCTCCCTCGAAGAGATTATCGAGGTGGCGAGAGTGGCCGTGGACATGGGCATAGACAAGGTCCGGCTGACCGGTGGGGAACCGTTGGTCAGGCGCAACATCATAGGCCTGGTTGCCGGCATCGCCCAGCTCGAGGGAATCAGGAATTTCGGCATGAGCACCAACGGCATTCTGCTGCGCGAATACGCCCATCAGCTGGCCGACGCCGGTCTGCATCGGGTCAACGTAAGTCTTGATGCGACCTCCCCAGAAAAGTATGCGGAGATAACCCGCGGCGGCGACGTTTCCAGGGTTTTTGCCGGCATCGACGCGGCCATCGATGCCGGCCTGACCCCCGTAAAGATCAATTGCGTGGTCGAGCATTCCTCGCAGGAAAAAGACGCTCTCGACGTGGCCCTGTTTGGCCGGGAGAAAGGCCTGAAGGTCCGCTACATCAGGCAAATGACGCCCGAAAAAGGTGAGTTCTGGCCAGTGCAGGGGGGCGACGGAGGTCACTGCCTGACCTGCAACAGGCTGAGGCTGTCCAGCAACGGCATGATTCGTCCGTGCCTGTTCAGCGATATCGGCTACAGTGTCCGTGAATTCGGCATTCGCCGGGCCATTGAAATGGCCATCGCGGCCAAGCCGGCCTCAGGCCGGGTGAGCAACAATAAATTTTACGAAATTGGAGGCTGAGTGATGAAAAAGCTCTCCCATACCGATGAAAGTGGCCGGGCTCTGATGGTTGACGTCGGGTACAAGGAACACCAGGTCAGGACGGCCACCGCCACCGGCATGATCGGCATGGCTGACGAGACTCTGCAATTGATCAGGGAAAACAGCATAAAGAAAGGTGATGTCCTGACCACGGCGGAGATAGCCGGCATCCAGGCCGGGAAAAGGACCTCGGACCTGATTCCTCTTTGCCATCCGCTGGCCATCACCCAATTGACGGTAAAAGCCGAAATTATTGACCGAGGAGTTGAAGTTACCGGCAAGGCACGTTGTGTCGGGCCGACGGGTATTGAAATGGAGGCCTTGACTGCAGTGAGCGTTGCCCTGCTGACTGTTTACGATATGTGCAAGGCTGTCGATAAAGGAATGGTTATTTCGGCTATCAGGCTGGTGGAAAAAACTAAGGAAGATGTGAAAAAAGGCTGAAGGCTGGAGGTTGAAGGAAAAAGCCTTCCCTAACAGTCTTCAGCCTATGTACCTGCACCAATAACCTTTGCTGGTGAAAGAAATAAAAAATGTCAAAAATGCCTAAAGATCAAGTTGGAAGCGTGGTGGCGGTCAATATCTCTAAAGAGAAGGGAACCATCAAGCACCCTGTCGACAGAATTGTCCTTAACCGGCAAGGCATTGAACATGATGCCCATGCCGGAACCTGGCATCGTCAGGTCAGCCTGCTGGCCTGTGAAAGCGTTGAAAAGTTTTCCGAAGCGATGCCGACAGGAAGAAAAATCCAAAGTGGGGAGTTCGCGGAAAACATTCTCACCCGGGGCTTGGATTTAACCGGGTTTGCCCCGCTGGACAGGCTCTTCATCGGCGAAGTCGAACTGGAGGTGACCCAGATCGGCAAAAAATGCCATGGCGACGGCTGTGCCATTTACCGCGAGGTCGGCAACTGCGTCATGCCCAAGGAAGGGATATTCGCCCGGGTTGTAAGGGGTGGGGAAATCCGTCCCGGGGATGCTGTCAGGTTTTCCCCCCAACCGTTGAAAATACGGGTCATAACCCTGAGCGACCGGGCCAGCCGGGGGGAATACGAGGACCGCAGCGGACCGGCCCTGGCAGACATTCTCCATACCTTTTTCAGCACCAGAAGATGGCATGAGGAGATTGTGACAAGCGTCATTCCCGACGAGGAAAAGATGCTGGAGGACAGTATCAACGCGGCTGTCGACTCAGGGGTGGCGTTTGTCTTTACTACCGGCGGCACGGGCATCGGCCCGCGGGACATAACCCCCGATGTCGTGGCAAGAATGGCGGATAAAACGATTCCCGGGATCATGGACCACATCCGTTTGAAATATGGCCAGGAAAAGCCGAGCGTTTTGTTGAGCCGTTCGGTGGCTGCGGTAATCGGGGAAACCGCTGTTTTTGCCCTCCCCGGAAGCGTCAAAGCCGTGAATGAGTATATGAGCGAATTGACAAAAAGCATGGAACATATCCTGTTCATGCTCCACCAAATCGATCAACACTGAGCCGTTAAATTGTAACCGCTTTGCTCAATGGAAAGCCTTATGATGGAAGAAACGAAGAAAGGAAGACTGTCTCAACGATTCAACATCCTACAGATAGCCAGGGAAGAGGGAAAGACTGTTCTACGGCCTGCCGAAAAACAGGTGATTGCAGAGACTTCGCTGAAAATTCTGGTCAACGGGGAGGAATACGCATCGCTTCTCTGCCTGGACCAGTATCCGGAGGAATTGGCCCTTGGCTTTCTCTACAGCGAAGGGGCCATCGATTCCTTCGGCGATATTCTGTCCATCCGCGTTGATCAACCAGAAAAGCAGGTTTTTGTCAAGGTCGGGGACGCCACTTTAGTCCATGAGCGGAAAAGCATCAGGTGCATTGCTTCCGGTGGCGGGAAATCCTATACCTCCATTGACCGCCTCGGTCCGAAAAGGGTTCGGGCGAGGGAAAGTTCGGTAACCTTTCCGCTGACTGACGTTCTCGATATCATGAAAGACTTTGAGACCCGCTCCGAGATTTTCCGCGACATCGGCGGTGTTCACAGTGTTATGTATCAGTCGGAAGGTTTTTCTCTCCTGATAGAAGATATCGGCAGGCATAACTGCGTGGACAAGATCACCGGCTTCCTGTTGAAAACCGGCAGACTGTCCGACGTGGGAAAAGGAATCATGTTTATCAGCGGCCGGGTTTCTTCTGAGATCATGACCAAGATCATCCGCCTCGGGGTTCCGATCCTGGTTTCCCGCTCAACCCCCACCGCAACCGCAGTGACCCTGGCCGAACACTACCAGGTAACGCTCCTCGGCTATGTCCGTGGGGATTCCGGGAGCATATATGCCGGTGCCGCCCGCCTTACGATCTGAACACTTCGCCCAGGGTTTGACGGGAAATGCCTGGAACAAATCACCCTTCTCTTTTAAAATGTTCTATCAGAGGGCTTCATCTCAGTTTCAACAGCACCTTACGACCGAATTTTTGAATGATGGGGGTGCCGGTACCATGGCGGACGGCGCGGAAGGTCCCGCCCGCGTCCGTCGGCACCGTTCCGGCCAGATAATTCACCGGCAACGACGCAAAGGCTTTGGGAACCATCGGGGTGCTGGGTCCTAGCAGAATCGTTCTGGCCTCCTTACCGACCTGTCCCAGGATCTCTTCCGTGGTGTTGTTCAGCAGGCTGGTCGAAGTCAATATCACTACCTCTGCCCAATGACTCAGTTTCTCGTATAAGTTTTCTTTGGTGCCGATCTGCTTGTCAATATCATGAACCTCGATCTTGGCCCCCTGCTTTTCAAACAGTTGGATCAGGGGCTTGAACTGGCCGACCATTGCAATTCGGGTCCCCGGCCCGATCCCCAGGCTTTCCAGCAGCAGGCGATTGTCCGACTTTTCCGGGAAATTGGAGGCTGCCTGGAAATTCAGGGCGTTGATCGCGGCCAGGGCCATGGATCTCTGGAGGGGGTTGTCACTGAGAATCTTTTCCAGAAGCTTCAGGGCGGGCTTCCCTTCGGGGTTTTCATATCCCTCGTGCATCATGCAGCCGGTTTTGGCGTCGAAATAGGTATAAGCGATGCCGACGCCGCCGTCAGAGGTGGCTACCGCCGTATAGCCCAGCCCCAGGCAGAGATGCTCCACCCTGACTTGTTCCGCTTTGTCCTTGAACAACTGATAAAACTGCTGATTGATTTTCATTACCAAATCTCGTTTCGTATACATAAAGTAATAATTAAGCTCGTTGGCACAAGAACTCGCATCGCCCTTTCCATGGGCGACACGAGTTCTTGTGCTGAACAGTTTCAACAAAAAAAGACGGCAAGCCCCCAAATTTAGAGAACTTGCCGCCCAGTGTAGCGCTTCTCAGGCTATTTTTTCAATTTTGCACGAGCAGGCCTTGTATTCGGCCGTCTTGGTTTGCGGATCATAGACGTTGTTGGTCAGCCAGTTGGCATTCGCTTCCCGGAAATGGAAAGCCATCCAGACCATGCCCAGAGGAATCTGGTCTGTGACCCGGGCCTTGACCCGAACAGAACCGCGCCGTGAACTGACCTGGATATATTCGCCGTTGGCGATGCCGAGCCTTGCGGCATCTTTCGGACAAATATCGGCGGTTTCTTCCGATAGTTTCTGATCCATCCCGGCGCGTCCGGTCTGGGTGCGCGAATGATAATGGAACAGACGCCGTCCGGTGCTGAGCACAAAGGGATACTCCTCGTCCTCTACCTCGGCCGGCGGGGTCCATTCGATCGCCTGGAAGAGTCCCTTGCCGCGCGTGAATTTGCCATCCTTGTGGAGGAATGTGGTCCCCGGGTGCTCTTCGCTGGGACAGGGCCATTGGAGGCCGTCGTTTTCGATACGAGCATACTTGATCCCAGTGTAGGGCGCTGCCAGCGGCGAAACCTCCTTATCCCAGATTTCCCGGGAGCTGCTGGATCGCCATTCATGCCCCATGCGCTTGGCGATCTCTTTGAAAATCCACCAGTTTGGCTTGGCCTGTCCGGGCGGCTCCTTGATCTTGCGAACCCGGTTGACGCGGCGTTCACTGCTGGCGAAGGTCCCGTCATCCTCGCACCACGCCGCTGAGGGAAAGATGACATGAGCAAAGCGGGTGGTCTCGGTCATGAAAATGTCGTTGCAAACAAGGAATTCCGCCGAGGAAAGTTCATGTTCGACGTTGGCGATATTGGGGTCCGTATTGGCCAGGTTTTCGCCGAAGATGTAGAAGGCCCTCACTTCCTTGGAGGGAAGCTTGGCCATCATGTCGGGGATCATCAGGCCCGGCTTGTCGGGCAGGCTCGGAACATTCCAGGCCTTAGCGAATTTTTCCCGCGCTGCGGGATCGGTCACCGCCTGGTAACCGTGGAACACGTTCGGCAGTGCGCCCATGTCGCAGGCACCCTGAACGTTGTTCTGACCGCGCAACGGATTCACGCCGCCGCCTTCCATCCCCAGGTTGCCAAGCAGCATCTGCAGGTTGGCCGTCGACATGACGTTGTTCTTGCCGCAGGTATGCTCGGTAATGCCTAGGGTGTAGCACAACGCACCGGGTCTGTTGACTGCCAGAGTGCGGGCGATTTCCCTGATCTGATCCGCCGGCACGCGGGCGATTTTAGAGGCGCGCTCCGGGGGATACTCCAGGACCTTTGCTTTCAGGGCTTCAAAATCCTCGCAGTTTGCTTCGACGAACTTTTTGTCATAAAGATCCTCGGTAATGAGAACGTTCATGATGCCGTTGAGGAAAGCAACGTCGGAGCCGACCTTGATCTGGGCGAATATACTCGCCTTGTCGGCCAGGGCATGCTTGCGCGGGTCGGCCACGATCAGCGTGGCGCCCTTATTGACGGCCCGTTTAACATAGTAGGAGGCGACGGGATGTGCCTCGGTCATGTTCGTCCCGATACAGAAAATCAGTTTGTTGTTTTCGAATTCTCTAAAAGAGTTGGTCATTGCACCTGAACCGAAAGAAGTCACCAGACCGGCGACAGTGGGAGCGTGTCACGTTCGGGCGCAGTGGTCAATGTTGTTGGTACCTATGACCGATCTGAAGAGCTTCTGCATGTTGTAGGAGTCTTCGTTGATGCTGCGGGCGCAACTGACGCCGGCTATGGCATCCGGGCCGCTTTCCTCAATGATCTGGGTGAATTTTCCGGCGACCAGGTTCAGAGCTTCGTCCCAGCTCGCCTCACGGAAACCGTCGTTTTCCCGGATCAGAGGTGTGGTCAGCCGCTCGTCCGAATAGATAAAATCATAGCCGAAACGCCCCTTGACACAGAGGTGCCCCATGTTGGGCTGGGCGCCTTCCGTACCGGTGACGCGGATGATCTGATCGTCCTTGACATGAAGGTCGAGCTGGCAGCCGACGCCACAGTAAGGACAGGTTGTCCGCACCGGCTTGGTTTCCCAGCGGCGGGCGCGGCCCATGCCCTTCTTGGCGATCAGGGCGCCGACCGGGCACATCTGGACGCACTCGCCACACTCCACGCAGTTCGAATCGTCCAGGGGCATGTCGTTGTCCCAGACGACCTCGGTATGTCCGCCCCGGTAGCCGAAATCGAGGACTTCATTCACGACCAGGCGGTTGCAGCCTTCGATGCAGCGTCCGCATTGGATGCATTTTTCCGGATCACGCAGGATAAACGCGCCGCTGTCCTCCCGTTCCTTATGCTCCTCTATAACAAACGGTGGTCTTTCAATCCCCAGATAATAGGCCGCATCCTGCAGTTCGCAGTCCCCGTTGGCTTCACAGGAGAGGCAGTTATGGTTGCCGTTGGAGAGCAGCAGGTTGACGACCATCCTCTGGGCTTCGAGGACCTTTTCGGTGGTGGTCCCGACCTTCATTCCGTCGGCGGCGGCCAGGGAACAGGAGGTCTGCAGATCCTTCATGCCGTCCACTTCGACAACGCAGACCCGGCACTTGTTGGCGGGGCCGACCTTTTCATGATAGCAGAGGGAGGGAATATATATCCCATTCTCACGTGCAACCTCGAGCACGGTTTTTTCCCCCTCGAAGGAAAATCCCTTGCCGTTGATAAAAATGTTTTTACTCATGGTTTCATCTCCTCTTGACAGGCTAGCGTTTTACCAGTGCTTCGAATTCCGCTCTGAATTTTGCCACCATGGCCTGCACCGGCGCCGCGAAAGCTTCTCCCGTGGGACACAGGGTGAGACCCTTGATGTTTTTACACAGACTCAGGACCAGGTCGATATCATCGCTTTTTCCTCTACCCATAACGAGATCGCGTAGTTTGCTCTTGATGGTATGGGTTCCTTTCCGGCAGGGAGCGCATTGCCCGCAGGATTCATGTTCATAGAATTCAATGGTGCGCAGGGCCAGTTCAGGAATGGACACCGTGTCGTTAACGACCATGATGCCGCCCGAACCGAGCGCCGTGCCGGCCCTGGCACAGGAATCGTAATCGAGATTCAGGCCTTTGGCCTCTTCGGCAGTCAGAATCGGCACCGACAGACCGCCGACGATGACGCCTTTGAGGTTACCTTTGACGCCACCAGCAGCTTCGAGGATTTCCTGGAGGGGGGTACCCATGGGGTACTCGAAGATGCCGGGCTGATTGACGTGGCCTGAGACGCCGAAGATCTTGGGACCGTAATTGTTGGCGACCCCGATCTCTTTGAAGCCGGCGGCACCGTTGTTGATGATATAAGGGACACTGGAAAGGGTTTCGACGTTGTTCACCACCGTGGGGCAGCCGTAGAGACCGGAATTAGCCGGGAACGGCGGTTTGACCCTGGGATTGCCCCGCTTCCCTTCGAGTGATTCGATCTGGGCGGTTTCGTCGCCGCATACATAGGAGCCGGCGCCCCGATGAACCACGATATCGACATGTTTCAGATAACCGGCCTGATTGGCTTCGCCAATGGCGGTTTCCAGGATGTCGGCGATCCATGAAAATTCGCCGCGTATGTAAATAAAAGCCTTGGCTGAGTTCAAGGCCTGGGCGCTGATGGCGATCCCCTCAATCAGCAGATGGGGATTGAACTCCATGATCTGGCGATCCTTGAAGGTGCCCGGCTCCCCTTCATCGGCGTTGCAGATCAGGTAGACGGGGCGTGGGTCGTCCTTGGGCAGGAAAGACCATTTGGTGCCGGCCGGGAAACCTGCGCCGCCACGTCCTCTCACTTCCGCTGCCTTGACCTCGGCGACAATGGCTTCGGGCTTCATGGACAGAGCTGTTTCGAGGGCCTGATAGCCGCCGTTTTTTTTGTAAAGGGCTAATGTCCGGCAGTCTTTCCGGGAGCGGTCGTTAAGCAGAATCCCACATTTGGAGACAACCTTCATGGCGGTATCGTTGTCGGGCCATCCCCCATTTTTTAAGGCCTCGAGCAGCTGGTCCGTTTTTTCGGCGGTCATGTTTTCGAAGTAGCGGTCGTTTACCTGGACAACCGGCCCGGTGGCGCAGGAGCCCAGGTCCTGGACCTTGGAAAGGGTGAACAGGCCGTCCTTGGTGGTTTCGCCGGGTTCGATGCCGAGTTTTTTCGAGATATGCGCCGCGATATCATCCGCGCCGTGCAAAAAACCGGGGACGCAGGTATCGACCTGAAGATGATACTTGCCCACCGGTTTGGTATTGAACATGGAATAGTAGGTCGCCACGCCGTACACCCTGCTGGCGCTGCAACCGAGTTCCCTCGCTGCTACCTCCATTGCTTCCTTGCTGAGATAATTGCCCCCCTCCTTTTGGAGAAGTTGCAACACTGGCAGCACGGCGGATTCCTTCTGCGGGTATTTCCCGATCAAATCCTGAATTCTGGTGCCTCTTTCTGTCGTGTCCATGGCCGTTCCTTTGTTAAAATTTCAATGTGATCAATCAACCTCATGACTCCCTCAAATTCCAGATAGCCCCCTTTCGCACTTGTTGATGAAAAACTTCTCGAAGATGTCTCAAAGATAAGGCGATCCCCCCTGGCAGCTATGGCAACGCTCTCCGTGTCTGGCGGGGTAACCTTCGCCGCAGGCCGGGCAGATGGCAACCGGCCCCATCTTTTCGCGTTGCAAACTTTTCGGATCGACCCGAACCGGCTGAAGACTCAGCAGATCGTGACCGGCCTCTTTGATCTGTCCAATGAGCAGGGTCGAGTCCTGCTCATTCTTGGGCTTGAGCTTGAGAAACCAGTTGTTGGCCTCGGAATACCGTTTCAGTTTTTTCATGTCGAGGAATACCCGGACGCCCTGTCCGTTTTCCTTGTCGTAAAGGGCCACCGCAAAACGGCCGAAATCAAGAACCTTGAGCCAGCCGTTGCCGATGGTGCAGGGGGTGAGAAGCTGCACCGCGTCAGGGAGACAGGCGGGAGTTTCACAGATGGCGTCGAAAAATTCCCCCTCGGGAAGGTTTTTCATGGCCATATCCACCATGAAACCGCCGATAAGAAGCCCCGGCGCCAGAGAGCCGTGGAACGATTTGACCAGGTGAACATATTCTTCGTAAGTGTAGGTGCCGATATTCATAAACAAACAATCCCTTCATTTCAGTAAGCGAGGGCGAGACGCGGCGCCCGCGCCGCCCGGCTGGGTGACAACGTTGAAGAATCCCCGCCGATGGCCCGATGTATCCAGTCTCCATCAGCTCTGCCATTTACGACCGGCAAAATTTCATCGCCAAGAAACAACGCTTCATTGATATCGTGGGTAACGTAAATGATCGGGAAAGAGATCCGCTCCTTCAATTTTTTCAATTCTTCGCGTAGTTCGCGGCGAGTGACGACATCAAGTGCGGAAAGCGGCTCATCGAGAAGCAGCAGTTGAGGATGACGGGCCAAAGCCTGGCAGATGGCGCAACGCTGGCGTTCGCCGCCCGATACCCGATATGGTTTGCGGTCCTTAAGATGGCCGATGCCGAAAAGCTCAAACAGATCATCGACTTCTTTCCGATCAACGGCGGCGAAAGCGGCATTTTCAAAAAGGTTGAGATGCGGAAACAGGGTATAATCCTGGAAAACGTAGCCGAGGCGGCGTTTGCGGGGCGGGAGATTGATGCCGCGGGAAGAATCGAACCAGACCTCGTCATTGAAGGTGATCAAACCTCGCTCCGGGGTTTCCAAGCCGGCCAGCATTCGGACGATAGTGGTTTTTCCCCCGCCAGAAGGTCCGATCATGACGAGCATTTTTCCATTGGGGCAGGACAGGGAGATGTCGAGATCGAAAAATTCAAGCTTTTTATTGGCAGACAAGTGAACAGACACGTTATGAATCCTTGTTGAGCCTGCTGACCAGCAGCAGGAAAGCATAGCTCACCGGAATAAAACTCATGGACATCAGGGCCGCGCCCCGGTAATCCATCATTTCAACGGCCTCGTAGATGGCGATGGAAGCCACCCTCGTTTCTCCAGGAATGCTGCCGCCTACCATCATGAGGATGCCGAAAGCGCCAATGCTGTGAAGAAAAACCAGGACGGCCGCTGCCACAATGCCGCTCTTACTGTTGGGGATCACTACCCGGAAAAATGTTTCACGGGCCGAAAGCCCCAGAACGTAAGAGTTTTCGATGATCCTGCGATCAATCTTCTGGAAGGCCGCCTTCATGGGCTGAATTGCGAAGGGGATACTGTAGATGAGAGCGGCGACCACGATCCCTTGAAAGGTAAAGAGCAGAGCTTCCCCGCCAAGGGCCAGCCAACATCGCCCAACCAATCCTTTGGGGCCCATGAGCATAACCAGGTAAAAGCCCATCACTGTCGGCGGTAGGGCCATCGGCAGATAGACCAAGGTCTCGATCAGGGGTTTTCCCGGGAAACGCGCATAAGCAAGCAGGTAGGCCGCCGGTGCCGCCAATACAACCAGAACGAGAGTGGTGACGACGGCCAGCTTCAGGGTTATGAAAAAAGATGCTAAGTCCATTTAGCGGTAGCCGAATCGTTCCTTGACCTGCTTCGCCTCGTCCGATACCAGAAATTGGGCAAAATCATTTGCCGCCTTTGGATTTTTCGTTTTCTTCAGGACGCAGGCGGCCTGAATGATCGGCGGAGCTTCCTCCATGGCAAAGAAACAGCCCTTGCTCCCGTCATCCGAGAGAGCCCCCGAGAGGGCGCAAAAACCTGCGCTCGCAGCCTCGGTCGAGGCATAATGAAAGCTTTGGGCAACACTTTGGGCAATGACGATTTTTGATTCCAGAGAAGTCCACAAATCGGCCCGTTCTAGAGCGGTCATGGCGGCCAGACCGTAAGGGGCCGTCTTGGGATTGGCCATGGCAATATTCTGTTCACAGCCCCTCAAGGCCTTTTTCCAGTTTTCCGCCTCGCAGAAATCCTTGCGGGCCGACCACAGGACAACCTGACCCAGGGCATAAACAAAGGGTTTTTCTGCCAAGCCGTTTTTCTCCAGGAGGAGGGGGCGCTTCTCGTCGGCGGACAGGAAAAGATCGTAAGGGGCGCCATTGATAATCTGGTTGTAGAGGCTCCCAGAGGAGGTAAAGGCGCTTTCCACCTTTATCCCTTTTTTTGCCTCATAAATCGCCGCCAGTTCCTTGAAGGGCCGGGTAAAATTGGCCGCCACAGCGACATGAAGTTTTTCCTGTGCAATAGCTCCTTCAGGGCTCATGAACGTAGCCGCCAGGAAAATCGGAAACAAGCCGAAAACAATCTTTATCATCTTTCTCTTTTGCAGAGAAAGATCTTGGTTAAATCGGAAATAAATCGACACAAAAGGCTCCTTTAAAAATAAATTAATTAAAAAAACGACCAAACATTACCAAAAATAACTAAAAATTACAAATGAATTTCGGATTTTCCCGAAAGCGGGAGAGCAGCGGAGAGTATAAACAATTATTTTTATAAGCACTTGAAATACAAAGGCTAAATTTATTTTCTAGTCATCTTGATGATCCATAGACGCGCGCCTCAATTCCACGGACAGAATAAAACCAGTTATGGTCTTCACTCGAAGCTTCCGGCTGCTAAATTGGGGGGGCAACTTCGGCAGAATTTTCTGGCCTTCTCCTGCGAGCGTTCAGTCGTAAGCCCCAATGCTGAAAAAGCACCCAGCCTTTTAATGAAGGGTCAGGTTAAGGTTAAGGTTGGTTTTTATCCGGGAGGAAAAGCCTTGTAAAAGAAGGTGCAAAGGTGACTAGCGGCTGTTTCGGCCAGCCCTCAACTGCAAAAAAGCAAAAACCATTTTTCTGCGAACAGTGGAAGACCAGGGGGGGGGAGGGATTAGAGGTATTCGATTTGGCTAAAAGCTCTAGGAGCCTGTTGGGCTTAGGAATGAAAAAAGGTGAATCGGCCCATATTTCCGCAAATTTTCAACAAATAGTCCCGCTATTCGCTCTCAAATTTGCGAAAATCCGTTCTCGATTTCCCATCTTCTAGTTCCGGTCCCCCAAGTCAGCAGGCTCCTGGCGGGTTGTTGAAAAACGCTGCCTTTGGTTCTCAATCGGTGTTGGCCGGCTTTTTCTGTTTGTTTGTGCCCCGCTTTTCAAAACCCGCGCGCTTTTTCTGAGAACCAAGGTCAAGTTCTGCACCACTCTGTTAGGTGTTTGAGCCCTGGGGATAAATCATCTTGCCGCTCAGACTTAAATCATATCCCCCCAACCCAGCATCCAGGGTTTGGAATTCAGTGCCATGCAGCAGGTTCAAAAACATCTGGACTCCCTCGGCGAAGAAACCCTCCTTGGGAATAAGGAGATCGAAACGTTCCCATCCCAAAGGAAGAAAATCCAGATCAAGAAGGGAGGCTACGGCATGAATGCCGGGCCCGATATCGGCCCGTCCGCTCAACACTTCCATGCCAACTTCGAGGTGGCTTTGAAATTCACGATCATAGCCTTTGATTTGGCGGCAATCCAGTCCGGCCTTGTGAAGTTCCCTGTCGAAAAGCAAGCGGGTGCTTGCCGCCAAGGGACGATTGACGACCCGCAGATTTTGGGAGCCGATATCGGCAACCGTGCAAACGCCATGCGGATTCCCTTTGGGAATCAGAAAACCTTGCTCGCGACGGCAAAAGTTGACCACAGCAGGCAATTCCTCAAGCTCGTTGGCGGCGAAGGAAAAATTATATTCTTTGCCATCTTCCTGTGCCAGATGGCTCGTGGCCATATGGCACAATCCATCCCTCAAGGCCTTCAGACCTCCAAGGCTTCCCAGATTGCCGTAAAAAGCTACGCATCCCGGATTTTTCTTGCGGAAGAGTGACAGGGAGCGATCCAGGAGGATATCGTTGCTCCCTGCAATCAGCAATAAATGAGGAATCTTGACGGCTGATTCCAAAGGCTTGGGATAATTGATGGTGCGACTTTCCACCCATTGCTCGACCAGATTTTTTGGAAAGAGCCATTTCCCGGTGATCTTGGTGGCTGGCAGGCTCTTTTCATTGATAAGGGTGTAGATCATTTTCTCATTGACGCCGAGAAAATCGGCGATTTCTTTGGTGGAAAGCAGTTTTTCCATTCGCAACCCTTTGTTTTTCAGGATGGAGTCGGACAAAAAATATTGCTCAACAATAAATGATTATAAAAAATATTTCCAGCTCGGTATTTTTTATGAATTGTATACGGTTTTCATATCCCCGGCCACTTCAATGCCTTCGGTCGTTTTGATGTTTTGCTCCACAAAGGATTACTTTTCAGCAGGATGGACGTCGAGACCCGATCAGCCAACAACATTACTAGTTACCAGATAAAAATTACTCAAATTAACTAATCATAACTATTTTTATCTAAAATGGACCTTTTTCCCTTTAGCAAGACCTTGCAACACGAAACTTCTTTGGTGTAGAGTTTGAGACTGTCCGGGCTTCCCGGAAAAAGTCCGAATGAAATAGTCTTGAGAGGATGGCTGTTTGGCGGCGCCATGGCCTCTTGAAACCCAACTGAATTTTCAGCACTCTCCTCAGGAAAAAAGCGATGATCCAATTTGAAGAGGCACTTGAAATTGTCCTGGGCTCAGCGCGGTTTCTCGGTTCCGAACCCGTCGACCTGGTGGATTCTTTAGGAAGAATTCTTGCCGAAGATATCGTCTCCGATATCGATATGCCCCCTTTTGACAAATCCTCTATGGACGGCTATGCCTGCAAACTGGCGGATATCCGCAATCCCCTGAAAATTCTGGAAATTCTCCCGGCCGGGAAGAAACCGGAAAAAACCATTGGGAAAAACCAGTGTTCGAAGATCATGACGGGAGCCGCTGTCCCTGAAGGAGCGGATTGCGTCATCATGGTTGAGCATACCAGGCTGAATGAATCGGGCGAGGTTCTCTTCACCGCGGACAAAACCGATAAACATATCTACTACAAGGGAGAGGATATAAAAGGCGGCGAGATCGTCCTGGAACAATTTCGCAGGATACGCCCTCAGCATGTTGCGATCCTGGCGAGCGCCGGCAAGGCCCGGCCGCTAGTCAGCAAGCGACCTAAGGTGGGCATCATAGCGACAGGCGATGAACTGGTCGAACCCTCCCAGGCACTTGCCCCATTTTCCATCAGAAACAGCAACAGCTACCAGCTCTTCACCCAAATATTGGCCGCCGATGCCATCCCCGCTTATTACGGTATTGCTAAAGACACGGAAAATGATATTGACAGAAAATTAAGACAAGCTCTCCGGGAAAATGATGTGGTCCTGCTCTCCGGGGGGGTCTCCATGGGTGATTTCGATTTGACACCATCGATCATGGAAAGAAACGGTATTGATATCAAATTTAAATCCATCGCCGTAAAACCGGGGAAGCCGACTCATTTCGGCCTCTCAAACAAAGCCTATTGCTTTGGTCTGCCGGGAAATCCCGTTTCAACCTTCGTCCAGTTCGAGAGCCTCATCAAGCCTTTTCTCTACAAACTGATGGGATACGAATACGATTACGTCTACTCCAAAGCCAAGCTGGAAAGTGATGTACTTATCAAACCGCATGATCGGGAATCCTGGATACCTGTATCCCTGACCGACGACAATAGAGCGATTCCCCTAAGATATCACGGCTCGGCTCATATTAATGCCCTGCGTTGGGCCGACGGTTTTATCCTTATCCCCATTGGCTCTCCCGGGATTGAAAAAGAGGCGACGGTCAAAGTAAGACGTATTTAAGAGCAAGATCAATTATCTGCGGATCTTGGTGACGGACAAATGCAACCTGCGCCGCCCTTACTGCGTGCCGGACGGAGAAATCAAGCTTCTGCCCCGCTGCAAATCCTCTCCCTCGAATAGATCATCTGGGTTGAAAGAGTCGCAACAGCCTGCGGCCTTCAGCCTATCCACCTCAAATTTCTATTTCACCAATAGAACCGGGCATTTGGAACCCAGCAGTACATGGCGGGCGACGCTGCCCATGAGGAGCCTGGCGAGTCCCGTGTAGCCAAAGGAGGCAATGACGATCAGGTCGACGTCTTTCTCCTCCGCCGTTTTCAATATTTCCTCATAAGGGTTCCCGGTTTTGACTTCGGTTGTGATTTTAGCCGGGTCGATTCCAGGCAGTTGGGCGAGCTGCTGCCGGACCCCCTGCCGTGCCGAACTGTCCATTTCGATCTCAAGCCTTTTTTTCAGATCCTCACTGATGCAGTAGTCAAAGGTGCAATCCTGGACAGGTTGTTTAACCACGTGGAGGATGAAAACCTGGGAGTCAAACTGTCTCGCGATGTCGAATGCCTGCCGGATGGCCTTGAAAGAATGATCCGACATATCCGTCGGAACAAGAATACGGGAAGGTTTGAACATGGGCATCGGCTCCTTTTTTTGGGCTGAATGGCCATAACAACAAAGGGTAACAACTAAACAATATTAAAAGTATATCAGGTGTTCGGAAAACTTCTAATGAAATCATGAGGTTGTAAAGCGGAGGGGAGGGGTTTGGCAGGAAGCGGGGGGATTGTCAGGCCGGTGACGGCAGTTTCCAGGCGACCCTGGCATCGCCCCGGCGCATGGTGTATTTGAGGCTGTCGAAATGTTCCAGAAGGGCCTGGGTCTGTTTGCGGGCGCTGCCGAATTTATCCCGGAACTCGGCCAGGGTCAGGGTTTCGTTAGTAAACCGTAGGATGAGGTGAGAAACGAACCGCATTTTTTAAACCATATCCCCATGCCTTAAAATAACAAATTATGGGGTTCATAAGTTCACCACCTCCTACGATCTCTGCGGCGGGCCATCTTCACGCGTCATCGAGAGCCCCGAGACTCAGGGGTTCAAAGGGTGGCAAAAGCCCTACATCGTCTCCGGCAAGCGCTATGATCCCTTTTCCGGCATGAAGGCTTGGTGGGAGAGGGGATCGCCAGCTGCGCCGGGCGGGTTTTTTTGTTGACAAAGGCTGGGAGGGGGGGTAGGTAAACAAACAATCCCTTTTCTGCGGATTATTTCGCCATCGGCTGCCAAGCCGCGATCTTCCCAAACGCGATTTTTAATAATCATCGAGGCTGGAATGCGTCAATTTCTTAAAAAAAGAAAACGTCGGATTTTCAAGAAAAGCAAATCGCTGCTGTTTGTTTCAGTTTTCCTGCTGCTTTTTTCGCATGCAGGGTTAGTGAGGGGAGGCGATTTTTCAATTTCGGGTGCCGATACATGGTCCTATCCAAGATCGAGAATCCCTGAGCCAATAAACCCTATGGGTATGGCTATTACCAATTTCACGAATTATTCGGTGGCAACATTTCCTTGTGTCACCAACAGCTTTTATGTAACCCAAACGGGGACCTACACGGCCAGCCTGCAATCCACTATGGCCAATGGCATCTATCTTTCGCTCGGCCGCTTTGTTCCCTCGGCCACGAGTGATCCGTCCACCCCGTTATCCGATGTGATGGTGTTCATGCAGAACGGAAATGTCACGACGCTCTCCAGTATCGAACTGCAGGTGGAAACCCGATATTCCTATATCCTGGTTTTTAACGCAGCGGCCCCTGCGTCTTTTGAATTAACACTAACAGGGCTGGGAGACATTTTTCAACTGGGTGCGGAGGAAGCCAAATTCCTTACGCACCTGCTTCCGGCCGTCCGCGACGTCTTGAATACCTCCGTTCATCTGATAAGTCAAAGACAAGATTTGCATCGTGGTTTGGCTTCCGGGGGCGATTTTCTTGGGAATGGCAGCCTCTGGATGAAACCTTTTGGCTCTTGGGCCGATCAGGGAAGCCGGAATGGCGTGGC
>JAFGRU010000057.1 GCA_016934985.1 Deltaproteobacteria bacterium | reverse complement strand
TTTGGGGTTGATGCTTCGCAACACCAATCCTACGGGATGAGGACCACGATGGCCTTATGAATTTACAGCACTATACGGACATAACCCGAAAGCCTCTCCCTTTCGGTATCTGATCTCCACCAGGAGCTTCCAGTTCAGGTGGTTTCAACCGGTCTCCCTTACCTGATCGTTCCAGTGAAAAGCGGACTGTCAAAGGCAAAAATCGCAATCAGCGATTTCGAGGGTTTCCTGTCCGGGTTCGGCGCCAAGTTCGTGTATGTGTATGACGTTGCGGCAAGCGAAGGCCGGACATGGGATAACGCAGGGATTATCGAAGATGTCGCCACAGGAAGCGCAGCCGGGCCAATCGTGGCCTTTTTGTGCAGGTACTCATTTTTGGAACCGGATACGGATCTGGAAATTTATCAGGGGGCATACGTCGGGCGACCAAGTACAATTACAGCGCGGGTTACCGGAACAAGAACCGAAATGACCGGTGTGGACGTTTCCGGAAGCGTTGTTTTGGTTGCCTCCGGTGTGCTTGAAAATTGGTGACTGAAAACCGGGTTGGACCGAAGTAATTGGGTGATTCCAGTAAGAAGGGGCGTTGTTTTATTGTTAAACAACGCCCCTGACTCTGTTTCTTGAGATCGCCGGTCACAAACCGGCTAGGAGAACTGGTTAAAACCTCAGAATGAATAACGGATGGACACTAAAATTTCGTTTGCAGTAATATCGGCTTCAGCCCCACCCATATCACCTCCATCAGTCCGGTTGTTTTTCCACTCAACTTCTCCAAGTGAGATATAGCGATACATCAAATCTATGGCCATGCGATCGGTTAGGGCATAACCGGCCCCGAGGCCGATATTCCAGGCAAACTCCGTTTCACTGTTGCTTCCTTGATAAGTGAAAAAAGGGGCAATCAGCAGTTGAGCATCGGCATCTGTTTCATGGTAGGCAATTCCCGCTCCGGCAAAAACAGAGGGGGTCAGGGGGGTGCGATTTGGAATATCATAAAATACCTGGGCCATCAGGGTTTGTGTTTTGAGTTCCTGGTTTGCATTGGCGATACCATCGTTAGTGGGTCTTTTATTGTACTCAAACGTATCGCGATAGAAATACTCGATTTCTGCCCGTAAGTTTTTTGTTAAATAGTAGCCTAATCCGACTCCGGCACCAAAAACGCCGTCATCACTTGCACGATCGTAACGTGCTGTTTGATCTCCCCCAATAGCCGAGTAGTAGCTGGCATTCGCAAATTCCATCAAGGAGATTCCGGTCTTTGCTGAAAAATAGTATGAACGGTGCTCTTCGGCACGGAGATCGGGGACAATGGTAAAAAAGACACAAAAAATAATGATTGCAATAAATGTCCTCATAATAAACGCTCCAAACCTGGTGTTTCAGGAAATATCATGCATTGGCATGTCGCACCTGACAAAGGTCCGAGTGGCGTTGATCAGTTCATGAATGGCAGACTCCGTTAATCAGCAACCGCCGCCACCACCACCGTCCTGTTGTTTCTCCAGGTCTTTAAGTTTCCTTTTGGCATCGCTCAGGTGGCCCTTCGTCGCCTTTATCCTGCGGTCCATGTGCTCGAGGTCATCTTGATCTGCGCCGATCATTTTATCGGTTTTCATTTGCACAACAGCGGCAGCATTATTTACGGTTCGTTTCATTTCGTCCCAAATGGAGGTGTTTTCTATTTTTTTCTGCAATGCCTGGCGGTTTTTTTCTTGTTCCTTCAGGATATTCTCATACATTTCAACATCTTTTTTGGCTTTATAGACCTCTCCGGCTAAGTCGGAAGCAGCTGAAGGCGGGGTAGCGGTCGGGGTCGAGCCAAGATCCAAAGCGCAGCCAAAAAGTCCAAAAGCAAACGGAATAAGCAAAGTCGTGAAAAAATAACGGGTAAGTATTTTGATATTCATGGGTATCTCCTACCTTTGACCGGAAGTCTTTTTCAATTCATTCAATAGCGCCTGGGTAATCTTTCCATCTACCGGCAGATGCTTGTCCGACTGGAACCGGCGTACGGCTTCATCTGTTTTCCGGCCGGACAGGCCGTCGGCAACGCCCGGGTTGTATCCCAACAATTGCAGCTGGACCTGGACATCTTTAACCAGCTTGTGATCGATTTTGTTCCTGGCGCCCTTTTTCAAAAATTGTGGATCAGTTACTTCAGCAGGAATTCCGGCACCCTTTTCTCTGGCTTTTGAATACCACGAGGCCGCAAGTTCATAGTTTCTCGGTGTGGAATAATTCGAATAGACCATGCCAAGAGCCAGCATGGCGTTCATCTCTCCTTTTTCGGCTGCTTCGGTAAGATAGTTGATCGATTTGTGGAGATCCTTTTTGACCCCATGCCGTCCGCTCAGATACAAAAAGCCAAGTTTATTTTGAGCAGGCGTATAGTCTTGCTCGGCAGCCTTTTTAATCCAGGCCAGCCCCGTTTCGGTATTTCGGGTTACGCCATCTCCCTCCAGGTCCATCAACCCAAGTAAATATTGTCCCTCGGCATCTCCGTAAGCCGCAGCTTCCTTGAAATAGGAGTAGGCTTCTTGCTTATTGTCCATCTTGTAATAAGCGCTTGTTCCCAATTCCCGCTTGAAATTTCCCTGGACGGAATTTAGACCTCCCTTAAGTGAGTCTAGGCATCCACTGGTTAACAAGGCCATTAGCAATAATGCTAAATATCCTCCTCTATAAATTTTCATGGCTTTTTCTCCTTGGACTGGCAGGTCCCATTAGCTGTTTAAAGAGTCTATAAAATCAGATGGTTGCAATTCCCCAAAAGGTGCCCGGCCTTTTCGGATGCGGAGGGATTTGCAACTTGCAAGCCAATGGAATCACAAGGGAAGCGCCCCGGCCCCTGTTCAGGTTAGCGCATGCAAATGCTTGCGGAAAAAAATAATTTTTTAATAAAAATTATTCCCATGGTGTTTTGCGTGGGTCATATAACTGGCTTTTTTGGAAAAAAAGGCGGATTTTTTGGCGTCGGGTCTCCTTCTGAAAGGAGTAAGTTAATTAACGAAGGGAACTAGCTGATAACAGCCAATTCATAGAGCGCAGGAGCTGGCCATGACCATTTTAAATTTGTTTGACGAAATTATTCTCGACAACAGACATTCTGTATGAATAATGACGGGGAAATAATTCTATGCCACTTTGGAATGTTCCCGGACGTTCTTCAGCGCCTTTCTCAAATCAAAAAGGTTGAGTCTTTTTATGTCTGTCGTGGTTATGGCCGTTGTACTGCTTGCGGCTCTATTGCATGCTTCCTGGAATTTTATTGTAAAGAGGACTGATGATAAAAACCTCAGCATGTGCGCTGTGGTATTGGGGCACACCCCTTTTGCCTTGGCCGCTCTGCTGATTTCGCCACTGCCCGGTATTGAGTCGCTGCCCTATATATTAGGAGGGGCGGTACTGCATACGGGTTATCAATTGTTTTTGTTGTCCTCTTACCGCATCGGTGATCTCAGTCAGGTATACCCTTTGGCACGTGGTTCATCGCCTCTCATTGTGGCCGGCATCTCGGTAACCTTGCTGGGAGTTCATCTCTCCTGGATTGAGTTGGCGGCCGTAGCCATTATCGGTACCGGGATTATGAGCCTGACCCTGGTGCGTCGCAGCGATGGACTTCGTAATGGCCGTGCCGCATTATTGGCGGTAACCACGGGTGTTTTCATCGCGTCCTATTCGCTGGTAGACGGCTGGGGAGCACGTGAGGCAGGTACCGCACTGGGTTTCTATGGATGCCTTTCAGCAGTTAATGCTGTTCTCTTTGCATCTGTCATGAGGGTTTTTCAATCCGGCACGGTAACGAAAGTGGTCCGCCGGAATTGGCCTCTCGCGCTTAGCGGAGGGGGGGCCTCGTTTTTTGCTTACGCCATGGTGACCTGGGCATTTACCATGGCGCCGATACCATTAGTGACGGCCCTGCGTGAGACCAGTATCATATTCGCACTCCTGCTGGGAGTCTTTGTGCTCAAGGAACGGCTTGACCTGATGAAGGTATTCGCCACGGCATGTACTCTTTTGGGCGTTGGTTTGCTTCGCATCCATCGCTGAATTTGGGGTAGCCAGCCCGGAAAGCCCGGCAACAGTTTGCATAAACATCGTTAGATTTGCACCCGTCAGATATACCACTGCCGGAACTGCTTTTGGAGCCCCAAAGGTCTCCAGGTATTTTATTCCCACAGTGTTTTTAGTTTTATGCGAAAACCCGCCGTCATACCAGGAATGCTGTGTTGCGCCTGAAATTTTTATATAAATGGATTATAAGGTGCCTTGCTTTTCTTCTTGACAAAAGGGAGGGCGGATGGCACCAATAATCAATTTTTTTAAGGAGGAGTTTCTTATGAATCGTTTTTTTAAGTTGCTGCTGTCGCTGGCGCTGGTCATGGCGTTGGCAATACCTGCCGCTGCCGGAGTTTTGGCAGAAGTTCAGAAAAAAGGTGTACTCACCCTGGGGGTCAGTGAAGGTGTCGCCGGTTTTTCCGCTCCCGATTCCAAAGGCAAGTGGGTTGGTTTCGATGTCGATATGGGGCATGCCGTGGCTGCCGCAGTGCTTAAAAATGCCGATGCCATAAAGTATGTGCCGCTGGCTTCCAAGCAGAAAATCGTGGCGGTATCCTCCGGTCAGGTGGACATCACCTCCCGAACCACTACCTGGACCATGAAGCGGGATGCCAAACAGGGCGTGGATTTCACTGTGGTTGTTTTTTACGATGGCCAGGGCTTCATGGTTAAGAAGGACCTGGGCGTAAAGTCTGCCAAAGACCTGAACGGCGCATCTGTGAGCGTCACTTCCGGCACTACCAGTGAACTGAATGTGGCTGATTTCGCCCGTGCCAACAAGATCAAATTGGAAACGGTGGTTTTTGAGAGCAAAAAAGAGGCTTTTAATGCTTATCTGGCCGGACGTGTGGATGCCTTTACGACGGATATGAGCCAGTTGGCGGCCATGCGTACCACGACACCGGATCCGTCCCAACACATCATTCTCCCGGAAATGTTTTCCAAGGAACCGATGGGGCCGCTGGTCCGCCACGGCGACAACCAGTGGAAGGACCTCGTGACATGGGTCATCTACGGTCTTATTGAAGCTGAAGAGAAGGGCATCACCCAGGCCAATGTTCTGGAAATGAAAGCCAAGTCCCAAGACCCGGTCGTCAAGCGCATGCTCGGTGCTACAGGCGATATCGGCTCTTTCATCAATCTGGATAACGATTGGCTGGTACGTGCTATTCAGGCCGTAGGCAATTATGGCGAAATTTATGAACGCCACTTCGGCAGTGATACGACCCTGAATATTCCTCGAGGGAACAACAATTTGTGGACCAACGGCGGCCTTATGTACGCCATGCCGATCCGCTGATCAGCAAGACAGCTTTCGAGAAAAACTGTAAAGTGCAGGCCGGACCGCACTACCCGCTGTCCGGCCTTTTCTTTGTCTCAGGCGACAGGCGTTACCCATGTCCGCACTATCCGACCTCAAAGGTCGGCTCCCCATAATCCTTGGCCAGACCCTGGTGGCAGGGGCGGTAATCTATTTCGCCCTCGCCCTGTTTCACAACACCCAGGCCAACCTGGAAGCCCGCAACATTGCTTCCGGTTACGGGTTCATGGCTGTGGAAGGTGGACTGCCCATCAATGATACGCTGTTGCCTTACAGCCCCTCGGACAGTTACGGCTACGCCTTTCTCATCGGAGTGGTCAACACCCTTTATGTTTCGGCTTTGGCCATTGTTCTGTCCACCCTGCTGGGGGTAATTATCGGCTGTGCCCGGGTTTCGACCAACTGGTTGGTGTCACGGCTGGCCACGGTTTATGTGGAAGTGCTTCGCAACGTCCCGCTTCTGCTGACCCTTTTTTTATGCTATTCTGTCGCACTGGCTTCCCTGCCCCACCCGCGGTTGAGCCTGTCCCCTTTTGAAGGTGTTTTCCTGAACAATCGCGGCCTGTTCCTGCCGCGGCCGCAATTTCACCACTCGTTCTGGTATGTGGCAGTGGCCTTTTTCCTCGCCCTGGCAATTTCCATATTTCTTGTCCATCAGGCCAGAAAGATGCAGGATCGGACAGGCAGAAGCTTTCCTGCCGGCTGGATCAGCCTGGCCCTTGTTTTAGGTTTGTCCGCAATAACATGGTTTATTGCCCCCCGGCCTCTGGACTTTGATTTTGCCGTGCTTCAAGGCTTCAACTTTAGAGGCGGCATGGTTCTGAAGCCGGAGTTCACGGCTCTCCTTTCCGGACTGGTGCTCTACACCGCAGCATTTATTGCGGAAAATGTGCGCAGCGGCATTCAGTCTGTCAGCGCGGGACAGCGTGACGCGTCCAAAGCATTGGGGCTCAAGCCGTGGCTGACCATGCGCAAGATCGTTCTCCCCCAGGCCCTGCGGGTATCCATTCCGGCGACAACCAATGATTATGCATCGCTTGTAAAAAACAGCTCCCTGGCAGTGGCCATCGGTTATCCCGATATGGTTTCCGTGGGGGGCACTATTATAGGGCAGAACGATCAGGCCGTAGAAATTATTGGTCTGTGGATGGCTGTTTACCTCAGCATCAACCTTATTATTTCCCTGTTCATGAACTGGTTCAATGCCAGAGTGCAGGTGGTGGAGCGTTGATGATGCTGCCGGCGGCCCCGCAAATAAAAAGCTTCACTCCCCGGCCAGACCTGCCGCCGCCGGTCGGTGCGGTGGGGGCAATCGGCTGGCTGCGGACCAACCTCTTTAACGGCGGGTTCAATTCCGTTCTGACTCTGCTGTGCCTGTGGTTGCTTTATAAGGTTGTGCCGCCGATCAGCAACTGGATGATTCTGGACGCCTGCTGGGTGGGTGGTCCGGAGATGTGCGGCCAGTCACAGGGAGCGTGCTGGGCTTTTATCTGGCATAAGCTGAGGGTCCTGCTCATCGGTACCTATCCGCAGGAGCAACTGTGGCGGCCATCCCTGGTGGGGGTGATTTTCGTCCTGCTCACTCTTGCCACGGTATCCGGCCGTTTCAAAACCCGCCATCTTCTCCCGGCCTGGCTTTTTCTTCCCGTGCTGAGCTTCTGGCTTATCGGTGGCGGCAGTGTGGGTCTTCCCGTGGTTGACCAGTCAAATTGGGGCGGCCTCATGCTCAGCCTCGGCCTCGCCGTGGTCGGCATCCTGGTGTCTGTCCCCCTGGGTATTCTTCTGGCTTTGGGGCGTCAGAGCAGCACCGGGATTATCAAACCTTTGTGCGTCGGCATCATTGAGCCCATCCGGGGGGTGCCCCTGGTTACTATCCTGTTCATGGCCTCGGTGATGATTCCGCTGTTTCTTCCAGCGGATATGCAGATCAACAATCTGCTGCGCGTGCAGATCGGCATCATCCTGTTTTCCTCCGCCTATATGGCGGAAGTGGTGCGGGGCGGCTTGCAGGCCATCCCTCGCGGGCAACTCGATGCGGCCAAGGCGCTGGGGCTGAACTATTGGAAAATGACCTTACTGATTGTCCTGCCCCAGGCCCTGCGCCATGTTTTGCCTTCCCTTGTCGGGCGCTGTATCGCCCTGTTCAAGGATACCTCGCTGGTCATCATCGTCGGGCTGCTCGATTTGTTGGGTATGGCCAAGGCCGCGGCCCAGGATCAGGAATGGCTCGGGCACAATGCCGAGGCTTATGTGTTCTGTGCTCTTGTCTACTGGTGCATCTGCTTCAGCATGAGCCGTTACGGCCGGTCTTTGGAAAAGCGCGGTGCGCAACAGACGCGATAGAAAAAGAGAGGATGGCATGGAAAGCCGTGAAGTGATTATCCATATCGAAGGGGTGAACAAATGGTATGATACCTTTCATGTCTTGAAAGATATCAACCTTCAGGTGTATCGAGGTGAACGCATTGTCGTTTGCGGTCCCTCCGGTTCCGGCAAATCCACCCTTATACGCTGCATCAACCATCTTGAAACTCATCAGAAAGGACGCATCGTCGTTGACGGGACAGAACTGACCGGCAAAGTTAAGGGGATTGAAAAGATACGCAGCGAAGTGGGCATGGTGTTTCAGAATTTTAACCTGTTCCCTCACATGACGGTGCTGGATAACCTCACTCTCGCCCCGCGTTGGGTGCGCCACATGCCGCGCTCGGAGGCGGAAGACCTGGCCATGCAGTACCTGGAAAGGGTGCAGATCGCCGATCAGGCCCCCAAGTATCCCGGTCAGCTTTCCGGCGGGCAGCAGCAGCGCGTCGCCATTGCCCGCGCCCTGTGCATGAATCCCACGGTGCTGCTTTTTGATGAACCGACCTCGGCCCTTGATCCGGAAATGATTAAAGAAGTTCTGGACGTCATGATTGAGCTGGCAAAGGAGAACATGACCATGGTTTGTGTCACCCATGAGATGGGCTTTGCCCGCACCGTGGCGGACCGGATCATATTCATGGACGGTGGAGAGATTGTCGAGCAGAACACTCCCGAACAGTTTTTCAACAATCCCCAATACGACAGGACCAAATTATTTCTCAGTCAGATACTTTCGCATTGAGTTTTTTCTTTTTTCTCAGTGCCGATTCCGGAGCTCAAGCCGGGGTGAGGTCTTTTCAAGAGCCCCGAAACTCTCTGGTATCCCAAACTTGTCAAATGCGTGGGTCTGACACAGCCCAGCGGTTTTTTTGAGCAATTACCGGGTTGTTATCCTTTTATATCTGAAGACGAGCAAGCACAGGCCCAAAGCTGTCAACAGAAGGGTGGACGGCTCCGGAACGGGTGTGGTGCCGGAAGAAATATCTTTTAAAAATAAAACGGGATCGGTATTTTCCCAATCGGAAAATTGGAACTTGAGCTGGGTGGTCATGCCGAAAGCCCAGTCCGGAACATTCATACTGAGCAACTCCCAGTCCAGAGACGTTCCGTTGCCGGTAATATCCGAAGCAATGGTTTCCCATTCTCCTTCATTATTAAAGAGAATATCGAAATAAAAAGATTCCGGTTCTGTCCCCATGTAGAAGAAGAATTCCAGTTCAAGTGTCTCATCGATGGTAACCCAATCCGTTACGTAATCCTGTCCCCGGGTTAAGAGCGTATCCCATTCCGGAGTGAGTAAAAAGGCGTGTCGCACCTCGAAATTTCCATCGCCGTTCAAATCGATGTCTCCATATCCGGCAATCCGGCCGACAGAATTGATGTCCTCAGCGGAAACGAGAGAAAACCGGGGTGCGCTTGTGAGTAGATTCAAATCCATCATTCCTGTGGCACTGTTCCATACGAACGCATGTCTGCCGTCACTGGTGTAGGAATGGCCTGCGACCTGGCCGTCATCGTTGATGGCATTAGGGGTGCTGGTGCCTTCCCATTCATCCCCGAGATGCCCGACATCCGTGTAACCGCTGGTGTTTTCCCATAAAAAGCCGCATTCATGACTATCGGTGAAATTGGTGCGACCCACCACCTGCCCGGAGTTATTGACGTCAAAGGCATAAGTCCAATCACCCGGCGTTTCTTCATACTCCAGGCCGGCTTGTATTTGCAGAGTCTGCCTGCCGTTAACGGAGTCCCAAATGAAAGGTTTGTGATTTTCATCGTCGCCGAAATCCCCTGCAACATGTCCATGATCATTGGTACTGTAGGCTGAACTCCAATCCCAGCCACTGGACGGGGGGCCATGCACATTTAAGTCCTGCATGCCGCCGGTCTGGTCCCAGATGAAAGCGTGGGAAATATGATTGCCGGATAGAGATGAAGTTCCCACTATTTGACCGTTGTTGTTGATGGCGTAGGCGTTGCTGGAATGCCCTCCGAGGGTCCCCAGGGGCTGCATGCCGTTGCTGTCATCCCATAGAAAAGCTTGCCCTTCGCTGGTGCCGACAACCTGGCCCATATTGTTTATCCCCCGAGCCTCCCCGTTCCCCAGATACTGCATGCCAGCGTCGGAATCCCATAAAAAGGCTTGATCGCCACTTTTTCCGACGACCTGGCCAAGGTCATTGACCCCGTAGGCGCTGGTGTCGCTATCCTCCAAAGTGCCCAGATCGATGATAGAGTAGGGCCCTGCGAAACAATGGACAGCGCCAAGAAGCAAAAAGGTAAAAATAGCCGATGCGCAGGTGGTTTTCATAGATCCTCCTTAAAAAATCTGGTATATAGCATAGGAAATATAAATAAATAATAGCGCTCCACCGAGAAATGACAATGTCCTGGGAGTATCATTTGTCAGGAAAATTAAAGATGGAAAAATTGTCCCCATGGACGTCAAAGTCGGTTGCCCCGTATTGTCCGGCAAATTTCCCGGGGGCGGGGTCAAGGGGAAATCAGGACCTGATCTCGCATCTTTGTTGGAAAATGTATACTTAGACAATAATTCATTATCCGCTAGGACCTGAAAACTTGTTTGCTTCCTTAAAAAATCGACCTGGAGTTTTTCTGATTATGATGACCACACTGATTGTCATCATAATTGTCAGTATCGGACTGGCGGCGATGTACTATTCAGCGAAATATATTCCGGAAAAATCCTGGAAAGGAAACCTGCCTCCGCTTTCAGATAGCGAAAAAATGCTCATGAAAGGGCTTGAAGAACACATTTTTGTTCTGGCCGAAGATATCGGTGAGCGGCATGTGTGGAAATACCGGAAACTGGTTGAAACTGCCGATTATATTGAAAGGGTTTTCGGGAAAACCGGTTTCGAGGTCAAAACCCAGGAGTATCTTGTCGAGGACAAGAGGGTGAAAAACCTTGAAGTCGAGATTGGCGGGGTAAGCGCTTCCGAGGAGATCATCGTCATTGGCGCTCATTACGATACGGTTGAAGATTGTCCGGGTGCCAATGACAACGCATCGGGCATTGCGGCGTTACTGGAAATGGCCTGCCTGATGTCGGGCTCGAGACCTTCCCGAACTCTTCGTTTCGTGGCCTTTGTCAACGAAGAGCCCCCTTTTTTTCAGACCACTGGAATGGGGAGCGTTGTCTACGCCCGCCAGGCTCGCGTCAAGGGGGAAAAAATCGTTGCTATGTTCGCCCTGGAAACCATTGGTTGTTATTCGGACAAAGAGGGCAGTCAAAGCTTCCCCTCTCCGCTGTTGCGATTTTTTTATCCCACCACCGGAAATTTTATCGCTTTTGTTACCAATTTCCGGTCCCGCAGGCTGCTGCGCCAAAGTCTGACTTCCTTTCGCAGGCATGTTTCATTTCCCTCCCAAGGGCTGGCGGGTCCCGGAGGACTGCCCGGAATTGACTGGTCGGACCATTGGTCTTTCTGGGAAGAAGATTATCCTGCCATAATGATTACCGATACTGCCCCGTATCGCTATCCGTATTACCACACCCCCCGGGATACACCCGACAAAATTCAGTTTGAGAAAATGACCCGCGTCGTTGCGGGGCTTAGCCGCATGGTTGAAGATCTGGCTGGGATCCGGCCCGATTAATTCCTGGACATCGCGGGATCAAAATTATAACATTTTCACTTCTATTGTCTGACACATCTGTTGTCGGTGTTTCCCGCCAAGGCTTCTCGTATTTCCCCAGCTTGTTTCTCATCGGCAGTGGTGCAGATTCTTCCGTTTACTTTTCGGAAACCGTGCAGTTTTCTACTCAGCGAGGGGATTTTGAGTCATGGCTTGGCCCAAAAAACATACACGTCGTCTTCACATCGATAGCCGGGAGTTTCTCTGGCACTTGAATGGAAACAGCATCGAATCGGATGTCCGCATTACCGTTGGGACCAAACAAGGAAAATACCTTTTGTTTATCGACCCTTATGCCCATGAATTCGAAATCACTCCTGCCGGCATCCGCACGGCCGTCGAGTGGGCGCTGAAAACCGGTTGGTCTCCTGACAGCGGTCCGACCAGAGGTCTGGCCTATTCCCCTGAAAAGGGGACCTTTTACTGGCTCCCCGAAGGCTGGAAGTTTGCCTACCAAACGGGGAACAGCGATCCTGCCCGCTCAGGCGAAAATTAAAAGCGTTTCAGACAAATTCCCAAAATTTATGTCTCTTATTCAATTAACGGGAAGTGCGGTGTGAAATTAAGATGTTTTATTTTTACCGCGGCCATCATTGTTTTAGGAGCGGCAACAGCCCTTGCGGAGAATATTCCAGATTCCTACGAGATTTTTAGCGGGACGGTGAATCTGGACAGCGACGGATATAATCTTACCGGAACATACATTTACTGGGCTTCACCCGGGGTTTTTGCGGCTCTCCATCAGAAGAAAAAAGCGGCTGGTCGAATAAAAACAGGGACATAAACTTATAGTTTTATGTCCCTGTTTTTATATGATTTTTTGGGGCAAGGCGCAGATGTTTCAGGTGCTCAAGCCACTTTTTTGGCGCTTTTTACATGAAAAATTGCCCTGATTATTTCAAATTCGCACATATTCAATCCAATTTTTTAATTTACCCTGCCCGGTCTGATAACCTTGCTATTGCAACCGTCTCAGGCTTTTTGCCGCGTAGCCACGTAATTTTCGGTTATGACTTGTTTCTGCGACAGTGCTTAAAGTTGCTACGAAGCGAGTATCACCGGATTGAGCCAGGGCCTTGCATAACCAGGCCATGGCATCGATATGAATTTTGCCGGCCGAGTTAATGTCGTAATTTTCCAAAAGGCTTTGCTCAGCCAGGTTTGTCAAGTAGGTGTTGTAAGAATAACGGTAATAGATGTTTTTTGCGGCAATGCGAATATTGGCAGGCGAATTGGAGACCAGCATTTGGGCATAACGTTTTTCCTCCGGACTTAAATCAGCCGGCGCCTCAATGGCAACAACGCGTTTTGAAGGAGTATTTGTGATTTGCACGGGCTGTTTAACCGGAGATGAAGTGATTTTTGGGGTTAAATTTACATGTAAGGAACGGTTTTCGCCTTTTCCCAGGGAGATCCATTCGGTATATTTTCCGTATCCCGGTGCCGTAACCTCAACGTGGTATTGACCAGGATTCAATTTGATTCCCTGCTGGAACTTGGGGCCGATATTCATAATTCGTATACGGGCATCCTCAGGTTCAGAGTTGACGTAAAGCCGGGAAAAGGTGGCTTGTTGGGTAGGCGTTTTCAGGTTGTTTGAACTTGCTGTTGCCTGGATTTGCGATTGCGCCTGGGTCGCTGTAGTTGACGGCAATTTTTTCCCGCTAATTGCAGAACTTTGATGGTTTTTTATGACTCGTGAATCGAGGACATATCCCGGCTTGATCATGTAGCAGGTGGCCATATAGGCCATGGCTTCATCTTGGTTGGCCTGCAACAATTCAAGATGTCCAAACTTGACTTTCAATTGGACAAAGTAAGTCTGGCCGGGCTGTGCATTGATTGTTGCGGTCGTCGTTTTGTAGATACCAAATAATTGAGGGCTGAACTCATAGACGCCTGGCGTCACCGACATGGGAAAATATGACACTTCTGGTAACATCTTGACAATTTTTTCGCCATTCATTTTTACGCCCGGGAGTTCATGCCCAGTCATAGCAACTCGTGCACGATAAACATAGATAATGGCCTTATCAGTTTCGGGGGCAATCGGCTGACTGAATTTAGGACCGAGGCCGGCCGTACAACTCACTAAAAATATTGATAAACAGACAAGAAAAAGGCGTTTGGATTTTGCTGACATGAGAACTCCTTTCAAACATGGGTTTACATAAAGCAGGCTTTCGATATTGGTCTTGAACGAAAAAGGCCTTGGTTAATTATTGGGACATGGGAATTGATATCCCGCCCATAACGGATTGAGAAAGATTCGTTAAAGAGAAAGACTGGAGACTCAGCAAAATAAATGCCTATCTTTAATTGTTATCCGGAACATGGAAAAAGGGAGAAGAGTAGAGCTTGCAAGGTCCAGGAAATCAGGAACTATTAACTTTGGCTCATAATCTGGGACGCAAGAAGAATTTATTCAAAATATTTTTAAAAGACCTGACCCCAATGTTGAATATTTCCATTTCGACACCTTCCTATGAAAAAAGTCAAAAGTATTTCAAATTACCTGGTGAAAACCTGAATGATCGGGACGGCCATTTGGTAATCTTTGGTATTGTTTCCAATATCTAAAAGGCCTGCCCGGAAAGATTGCGAGATGAAAATAAAAATGGGATATTTCTTAGGCGAGACGGTTTTTTGGTGGGTTTTCATTGTTGGTATAAAAACCTTATGAATATGACGGAACTTTTTAGGGCATTGACATTGGAAGGATGAAAAATATGCAGTTTATTGTGACTGGTTATGACGGCAAGGATGACGGGGCTCTAAAGCGGCGTTTGGCGGCCCGGGAGGCCCATCTGGCCATGGCGAAAGAGATGGTTGAGAAAGGCAAGTGGCTGTATGCGGCCGCAGTGTTGAATGACGAGGGAAAAATGTGCGGCTCGGTCATTGTCTGTGATTTCGATTCCCGGGAGGTTTTGGACAAGGAGTGGCTGGACAAGGAGCCCTATGTCCTTGGAAAGGTATGGGAAAAAATCGAGATCAGCCGAGCCCAGGTTGCGCCCTTCTGGGATAAGAAATAGCGGGCTATTCAACTCAATTGCCGGTGGCCTCGTCCCATCCTTCCTGTCCAGGGGCGGCACGAGGCTGTTGATCTGAATAACAATCTTAGATCTTGATCTGCACACCCAGTTCCACCACGCGGTTGGGTGGCAGGCCGAAAAAGCTGGTGGCGGTGCGGGCGTTGCGTGACATCAGCATGAACAGGCGCTCGCGCCAGAAGGCCATTCCCGGTTTGTCCGAGGGGATAATCGTCTCACGACCGAGGAAAAAGGTCGTCGTCATCATGTCGAAAGGTTGGCCGTCCAATCTTATGGTTTCCAGCGCTTGCGGTACATCCGGCTCATCCATGAAACCGTAGCGCAGCACCAGCAGATAAATCCCTTCCCCGACATATTCCATTTCGCTTCGTTGCGGCTCCGGGACGTGTGGAACATCCTCGGTGACGACCGAAAGAATCACGAGTTGTTGGTGAAGTACGCCGTTGTGCTTGAGGTTGTGGAGAAGCGCCGAGGGGGCGATGCGCTGGTTCCCGGACATGAAGACCGCCGTTCCCTTGACACGGTGCGGCATGGAGTGGCGGATCGATTCCATAAAGCCGTCAATGGCCAAGGCCCCATCGCGCAACTGTTTGGACAACAGACGGCGTCCGGTTTTCCAGGTGGACATCAGGGTGAAAACAAAGGCTGCCACCAGGAGTGGAAACCAGCCGCCGTGGAGAATTTTGGCGGAATTGGCCCCGAAGAAAGCGAGGTCAAAAGTGAGAAAACCGCCGCAAAGCAGTAAGGTGAGGCGTAACGGCCACTGAAAACGTTCCCGTGCGACAAAGAAAAAAAGCAGGGTAGTGATGACCATATCCGTGGTGACGGAAAAGCCGTAAGCGGCGGCCAGGTTACTCGAAGAGCCGAAGCCGATAACCAGGCCTATACAGCAGATCATGAGCAGCCAGTTGATTCCCGGGACATAGATCTGCCCCCTTTCTTTGGCCGAGGTGTGGGAAACCATGAGTCGCGGGCTGAAACCGAGCTGCACCGCTTGCCTGGTGATGGAGAAGGAGCCCGAAATGACAGCTTGAGATGCAATGATGGTGGCGATTGTCGCCAGCAGCACCAGGGGGATTTGTGCCCACTGCGGGGCGAGGTAGTAGAAGGGATTCTGCAAGGCCTCCGGACGCGCGAGTATGAGCGCCCCCTGGCCGAAGTAGTTGATGACCAGGGCCGGAAGGACCAGGTAGAACCAGACCAGACGGATGGGGCGCACTCCGAAGTGCCCCATGTCGGCATAGAGGGCTTCCCCGCCGGTGACGACCAGGAAAACCGAGCCGAGAACCAAAAAGGCGATCCAGCCGTTGTTAAAGAAAAAACTCACGGCATAGTGGGGACTGACGGCGGCCAGGATTGCCGGATGAGCAATGATTTGGCGGATGCCGAGAGCGCTCAGGACTATGAACCAGATCAGGGTCAAGGGGCCGAATACGGCGCCGACCTTGCCGGTGCCGCGGTACTGAAAAAGAAACAGGCCCACCAGTATCGCAACGGTTATGGGGATGATAAAGGAGGAGATGGCCGGGGCGACGACCTCCAGCCCTTCAATGGCAGAAAGAACCGATATGGCCGGCGTGATCATGCCGTCACCGTAAAGCAGGGCCGCGCCAAACAGCCCAAGGATGACAAGATGGTTGCGGCGGTTTCCCTGGTTGCGTGCCTTGCGGGGCAAAACCAGGGCGGTGAGCGCCATGATGCCGCCTTCACCCTGGTTGTCGGCGCGCAGGATGAAGCTGAGGTATTTGATGGAAATGACCAGGATCAGAGCCCAGAAAATCAGAGAGAGGATACCGAAAACGTTTGCCGGGGTCGGACCCAGGCCGTGGGCGGCATGAAAACATTCCTTGATGGCGTAAAGCGGGCTGGTGCCGATATCGCCGAAAACGACACCCAAAGCCGTGAGGGCCAGTATGCCCAGGGAGCTGCGTTGGTGCTCAGGCGGCTGACTGGCATCGGTTTCACCGGCTGTGTTATTTGAACAATCCGTTTGATTCACGTCTGGCTCACAAAGTCGGGATTCCTGGCCGCAGCGGTTGGCGGGCGAGGGGTCCATCCCATTGCTGACAAAAGGCAATTTGCCTATTCCTAGAATCTCCGTCGAAAAAACATCGAATTAAAACACAATAGCGCTCGCTTGACAACCCATTTGCCGGATAGGGAGGAGGGCGGCAAGGCGAGTTTTTTGTTATCCTTCATTCTGAAAGTCTGCCTTTTGGTTCAGCAGAAAATCGACAAAAGCCTGGTTGGCCCTGGATAGACCAACCCCTTTTTTCCAGGCAATGGCAAGCTCAAAGGAGATGGGAGGAACAAAAGGGATTCCAACGAGATCCGGTTCCTTTTCAATGACCCTGCGCAATAAAGTGGTGATACCCACCCCCTTGCGTACGAGATGCTTGATAAGCGGAATGAGGTTGGTTTCAAAGGCCAGGTTCGGGGGCGTTCCGCTTTGGCTGCTGGTCTGGCTGATGACTTCGCGGTGGAAATAGCTCCTTTCGAACATGACTAACGGTTGGGCGGCGAAGTCCTCGTGGCTGACCGTCGTCTGGCGGGCAAAAGGATGGTCGCTCGGGACGCAGGCCACCATCTCCTCCTGCAGGAAGGGGTGAACCTCGAGGTCTGCGGGGGCGGTGGAGGTGGTGACAACCCCCAACTCAAGTGCGCCCTGGGAAAGGAGTTGGCCGATGCGCCGGGTGCCGAATTCATGGACTCTGCAGCGCAGTTTGGGGTAGCGCTGCTTGAAGGCGAACAGGAGTTGCGGGAAATAATAGGAGCCGAGCTGGGCCGGTACACCGATGCGTACCTGGCCCATTTCGAGGCCGCGCATCTCCCCCATCTCGCGTTCGGCATTCTGGACTTTCCCGAGGATTTCCCGGGCGTGTCCCAAAAAGACCTCGCCTTCGGCGGTAAGGCCGATCTTTTTCCCCTCGCGGCTGAAAAGGGTCAGCCCCAGTTGTTCCTCAAGATTGCGGATGGCGACGCTCACGGCTGGCTGGGCAATGTGCAGCTTCTCGGCGGCGCGGGTGAAATTTCTCTCTTCGGCAATGGCAACGAAAAAGCGCAGTTGACGTAAATCCATGATTTTCTCCGGGAGGCTGACTGTTGACCTCTTTGCTATAATTAAAAAATATCATAACAATAAAAACAATATATTTTTTTTATTAAAAGATCATTGATAGACTCTTTCCATAAGTTGTCCAACCTTTTCGCTTTCGATGGAGTCAATCATGATTGCCCCGGCCACACCCGAATTCCGACGTACCTGCGCGGCCCTTGGCATGGGCGCCTTTGTCGCCTTTGCCAATATCTACACCACGCAGCCGCTCCTCCCCCTGTTCACAAAGGAATTCGGGACATCGGCCCTGCTTTCGGGCTTGACGGTGTCATTGGTTATTTTCTCCCTCGGGGTTTCCCTGTTTTTCTACGCTCCTCTTTCCGACGCTTTGGGGCGGCGCTGGATCATGCGCCTGTCATTGGCCGTCACGGTCCTTCTCACTTTTGCCCTTGCCCTGGCGCCCGACTTTGCCTCTCTGCTGTTGATTCGTACGCTACAGGGCTTTTTCATCGGCGGCCTTCCGGCCCTGGCTCTGGCCTATGTCGGGGAGGAATTTTCCCCGCAGGCCTATTCGTCAGCCATGGCCATCTATATAGCGGCTACCAGTTTAAGTGGCATTTCCGGGCGTCTCATCAGCGGCCTGGCCGCCGATTGGGGAGGGTGGCGCATGGCTTTTCTGGCCCTGGGCGTGGTCAGCCTGGTTTTCGTAATCTTTTTCTTTCAGTATCTGCCCCCTTCACGTCGTTTCCGGCCCCGCAGGTTATGCCTGCACAACCTGCGGGAGAGTTTCTCCTGCCATCTGAAAAATCCCATGCTGGTGCCGGCCTTCCTGGTCGGGGGCATCAATTTTTTCCTCTTCGTCGGCCTGTTCAACAATGTCGCCTATCTGCTGGTTGCTCCCCCGTTTAACCTGGCTCCGGGCATGATCGCCCTCCTTTTTCTCACCTTCCTGGCCGGGACGGTCAGTTCGGCTCTTTCCAACCGCATCACCCGGGGACGCCTCCGCTCCAGCGGCATAGCCTGGGGGTTTTTGCTGGCCCTGGCCGGTTTTGTCCTGACTTTGCTACCCCATCTGGCCGCGGTGGTGAGCGGATTGGTTCTTGTCAGTTCCGGCTTTTTTCTGGTCCACTCCCTGGCCAGCGCCTGGGTGGGCCGGGAAGTCCGCCGCTACCGGGCAGGAGCTTCGGCCCTTTACCTGATCTTCTATTACATCGGGGGTAGTCTCGGGAGTCTCTATTTTGCATTCTTTTGGGATCGTTTCGCATGGGGCGGCGTCGTATTCGCGGCTCTGCCGGTCATGCTGATCGCGGCCGGCTGCGTCCACCGCATGAGGTGGATGGAGCGTCATTCTCCCGTGATTGACGAGGTTGACGAAGTTGCGCACAAAGTCCCGGTTATGAGTGGAAAAGCCCCCCTTAAGACAGTCTAGGACCATATACGGACCTAGGTTTGAATCTACTGCGAAAAAGGTAAAGCGGCCCATATTCCCCGCAATTGTTACTCATCTAAGTTAATTAAAATTTTTTTGGTATTTTTATTGCTAATGTCGACAAGAGATGGTTTCTATTGTCGACATTAGTATTTTGGGCTCCGATAATAGCCGGATTTTTAAAGGAGATGAGATGAGCGAACAACAATATCGGATCGTTTTCAGCGGTGAGCTTGCTTATGGCTTCGAAAAGGAAGAAACCAGAGGCAATCTCAAACGCCTCTGCCGTTATAGTGATGCGACCCTCGACAGACTGTTTTGCGGGGAATTCAAGGTATTAAAGAGCAATTTGTCTTATGAGATGGCACAAAAATACAAGGCGTTATTGGACAAGACCGGGGCTGTCTGTGTCATTGAAGAAGCTGGCGCTAAGAGAGCGTCCGAGTTTTCGGGGGTAAAAATATCGACGTTTCAATGTCCGAAATGTTTTCAGCAGCAACCCGAGGGGAAAACCTGCATTCATTGCGGGATTGTTTTTGCCAAATTTCACCAGGCCCAGGAACGCCAGGCCGCTCTGGAAAGGGGTGAACTCCCGCCGGACTCTGTTCCCGGCGCATGTTCAGTTGCTTCTGCCGGCGAGTCCTATTTTGACAGGCATCAGGAACAGGCTTTCATCCTCAAGGCCTTCGTCGTCATTGCGGGCATCATGTTAGTCACCAAGTATCTCAGCGGTTTTATCACGTTGCTGATCATTCTTTTTCCCGTCCTTTTCCTCATCTATGTACGCCTTCAGGCCGCGACAACCGGCGAGTCTCCAACGGACGTGCTGGCCCAGCATATTACTTTCATGCCGGTCATGTACGCGGAAGGCGAGCGCAAGAGGGAAGGGGTTGCCTGGGTGACCTACAGTCTGATTCTCATCAACATCCTGATTTTCTATGGTTTCGAGTTCAATGTGAACCCGGAGCTGATTTTCAATAATCTGATCTTTATTCCCCTGGAGCCGAATGCCGTCAATGTGCCGCTCAGCCTTATCACGTCCATGTTTCTCCATGCCAACACCATGCACCTGTGGGGCAACATGCTCTTTCTCTGGGCCCTTGGCACGGTTGTCGAGAAACGCATCGGCTGGAAAAAGTTTCTGGCATTCTATTTTCTTGCCGGCATTGCGGCCGGTCTGATGGCGGCCCTGGTCGATTACGCGTTTTTCCATCGTGCAACCCACGGGCTTGGGGCATCGGGGGCCATCGCCGGAGCCATGGGGTTGTTTGCCGTGCGCTGTTATTTCAAGAGCATGGTTTTCCCGCTGCCTATCCTCGGGATATTTTCCCTCATCCTGCCCGTCAGCCTTAAAGTCCGGCTCAACTCGCTCGTCATCATCGGTTTGTTTTTCCTGGCGGATCTTTCCGGCGGGATCGGCCAGGTGACCGGAACTGAAAGCTCCAACATCGGCCATTGGGCTCATATCGGGGGGATGATCTGTGGCATCATCCTCGGCATGATGTTCAATCTGGGCGAGGAAGCTGTCGAGGAAAGGCATCAGGAGATCGGCAGCCAGGCCCTGAGCAAAGGGGGCAACCTTTTCGAGGCGGAAGATTCTCTCCGCTTTGCTTTGAAGAAAAATCCTGACAACGGCGATACCATGATTCTTCTTGCGCGACTGTTGGCGAAATTTCAGCCCACCGAGGAGGCTGAAAACCTCTACCGCAAAGGGATGGATCTTTTGATCAAGACCCGGATGAAGGAGGTTGGCGAGATTTTCAAGGAATATTACGGACGCTTCATCAAAGGCATCAACCCGGATACCATGTACCGGCTTTCCACTTACTACCAGCAGCAAAAAGATTATGACTGGGCAGCCCGCTGTCTGGGGCTTTTGGCCGATGATGCCTCAACACCGCCCGTCCTCAGGGAGAGGGCCATGTTTCAGTGTGCCCGGCAGATGGAATCCACCGGTGAGTTCGATATCGCCCTGCATTATTATCAACAGTTTGTCGACTTGTTTCCGCAGTCTCCATTATGTGAGAAGGCCGTTGCCAGGCTGAAAGCTTCCTGAAGAAAGACAATGGGAATAGCGAGGGGGCTTTTTTAACTTCAATGGCGTAACCGTTAACCACTTTGAGCGGAGCTGAAGTTTTTATGGTGTTTGATATCGTGTGAAGACTGACGGCGGTAGGCACTCTTTTTGAAAGACTCAGGAAACTCAAGGGGTGAAACATATTATTTTTAAAAAATTTTTAGAAAGAAGTCCGGTTGATTTTAATAATAATTTGATATGTGAGGGCTCTCTTTTATGATCAAAAAAATTCTAATCGTTGATGACTCCCCCATTGCACGTAAAATCATGAAAACCTGCCTTCCCAAAGACCGTGGCTATGAGATTTCTGAAGCGACCAACGGTCAGGAAGGAATTGACAAATATTTGTCGGTCAAACCGGATCTGACCTTCATGGATTTGACTATGCCGAAGCTTGATGGCTACAAGGCGACTGAAGAGATAAAAAAGATTGATAAAAATGCCATGATTGTTGCTGCTACCGCAGATATTCAACCCAAGTCTCTTGAGAGGATCATGGCCCTGGGCGCTTTTACCGTATTAAAAAAACCGCCCCGCAAATCATCGCTTGAGGAAATTCTTGATAAAGTGGAAAAACAATTGACGGAAAAGTAAGGCAGGGTTGCTGATGAAAGAGGATAAAATGACTCTTTTTTCCGACGAGGAAAAAGATATTCTGCAAGAAGTCATGAATATCGCCTTTGGCAATGCGACTGCAGACCTTGCCGAAGTGATTGATATATTTGTTGTACTCACTGTGCCGCAAATTCAGGTCATGAAGATCAGTGAGCTTCCGACATATTTCGAGAAAAACATTCATGGTTTTGAGAGGATATGGAAGCTGGACCAGGAATTCTGGGGGGACTTCAGCGGCTCCGGATTTTTGATTTTTCCGGAACAAATCGGAAAATCTCTTGTCGAACTTTTTGGTACGGGGGATTTAGATCCAACAGAGAATAATCCTTTTGACTCCCTTGAGAAGGAGATATTACTCGAAGTCGGAAATATTCTGGTCGGTGCCTGCGTTGGTAAGATCGCCGAATTATTAGATACAAGGGTAACCTACTCTCCTCCGATTGCTTCACAGGGCGAGTGCTCAAACTTTGCCCGCCTGGTTGAAAACTATGACTCTGACCAGACTGCTATAATAATGAAAACGGTATTTGAGTTTGAAAATCACAATATCAGCGGGCTGCTGTTTTTCATTACCAGCCAGGACTCCATTGAGTGGCTCAAAAAATCCCTATACGATTATCTTGAATCATTCGACGAATGATATTTTCTCAAATTTTTGACATGGTTAATGTTGGCATTGTGATCCTTGACAAGGATTACAATGTTTTCAAGTGGAATCGATGGCTTGAAGCCAGAAGCAAGATCCCTTCTGAAAAAATCATCGGCAAGTCTATTTTTGAATTCTTTCCTGAACTGAACAAGTCCTGGTTTCACCGAAGTTTCAAAACGGTCATGAGTTTTGGAAACTTTTCATTTTTTTCCCAGAAGCTGCACAGTTATTTCTTCCCTTTTAAAGCATCAAATGCACTCGATTCAAAATTCGAGTATATGCAACAAAGCTGTACCATGGGGCCAATTCGCGATAAGAACAATGCGATTGAATATGTCTATATAATGGTTCAGGATGTTACGGAAATTGCTGCCTATGAGCAAAAGCTTGTCGAACTCAATACCGAGGATGGACTGACAGGCATTTACAATCGTCGCTATCTTGAAAAAAAAATCGAAGAAGAGTTCGCGCGACATCAGCGATATGCCAGGCCCTTCAGTGTGGTTATGGCAGACATCGATTTTTTTAAAAAAATAAACGACACTTATGGGCATCAATGTGGTGATTTTGTTCTTCAGGAGTTTACCAAAACCATTTCCGCCAGCATTCGTAAAGTGGATATATTTGCCCGCTATGGTGGAGAAGAGTTCTGCCTTCTGCTGCCCGAAACCCCGGGCAAGGCGGCAGAGTTAGTGGCCGAAAACCTGCGGGATATCGTTGAAAAGAGCAGTTATCGTTATGGTGATACGGATATCCGGTTTACGGTAAGTCTGGGTATTTCTGAGCTTTCGGACGGTGTTGAATCCGCGAAGGAACTTTTGACAAGAGCAGATATGGCTCTTTACAAGGCAAAAAAGAGCGGCCGCAATAAGGTCGTCTTACACTGATCTCTGCGAAGCGAAAAACGGGAATCCTTCCCGACCATTCTGTTGATCCCAATTTTTACAATTTTCAGGCATGGCAAAGCGCCTGTGTCAGAATGTAAGGCTGGACAATCAGCATGAGGAAAGGCTTGTCCATCTGCTTTTCCCAGGCCTTGATCTCTTCGACGGACGGTTTTCCGAGCTTGCCTTCGACAATCAAGGTCTTGATCTGTTCGCTGTTGTCCCGGGCGATTGCGGTTGCCACCTCTACCAGATCGATTTCCGGCGCCAGTGTGATGAGCGTGTCGCGCTGGACGTGGGTTCGCAAATCCCGCCAGCAGACTTCGGCAAGATCTTCCTTGAAGCGCTCAACCATTTCGGACATTCTGTTTCTTCCCCCTTTGGATTTTTCCGGAGACTATACCGGTCTGTGGAAGGGGGGTCAAGTTTCTGCAGACCCTTTGCCGGTGACGAAAACCGGGAATGTTAGCCAGAACAATGGATTATTTGTATTCTTTGACATGGTTGCAAACAAACTGTAGATAAAGATGATCAATGACAACAGAAAAGGAAGCGTTTTTATGATTCGATGTGACTGGGCAGGGCCCGACGCTTTGCTGGAGAAGTATCACGACGAGGAATGGGGTGCCCCCGTCCACGAGGACCGCAAACATTTCGAAATGTTGATTCTGGAGGGGGCGCAGGCAGGGTTGAGCTGGACGACGATTCTGAAGAAACGGGCCGGCTACCGGGAAGTTTTCCAGAACTTCGAGCCTGCCAGAGTGGCGGTTTTTTCCCCTGAAAAGATTGAGGAGTTATTGCACAATCCGGCGATTGTCCGCAACCGTCTGAAGGTTGGCGCCACAGTGGAAAATGCAAGGCGCTTTCTCGAGGTCCAAAAAGAGTATGGCAGCTTCGATGCTTATATCTGGTCGTTTGTTGCTGGCAGGCCCATTATCAACGCGTGGGAAACATCCGGGCAGGTTCCCGCGTTCAGTGCTGAATCGGATGCCATGAGCAAAGACCTGAAAAAAAGAGGCTTCAAATTTGCCGGCAGCACCATCTGTTACGCTTACATGCAGGCTGTCGGTCTGGTCAATGATCATCTTGTCTCTTGTTTCCGTTACGGCAAAGTCACGGAGGCCGGAGAGAAATCGGTTTAATAACCCCTTGAATATCAACATGCTGGCGGGTGTGATTTGTAACAAAAAGCCAGGCCTTAAAATTATTGGGGATGGTCGTATCAGGACTGGCGAGGCTGTTGTCCTAAAGATGAGGTGCCGTGAGGGTAAAAAGGGTGTATCTCTCTGTCAATAAAAGAGGCCGCCTTTTTTTCAGTGGATTTTTCGGGTATAAAATGAGTAACGGGTTAAGATTTTGGCAAGAGGTTCCCATGGGCAGAAGAGCCATCATTTTGTTGCTATTGGCGTTGCCATGCTGAAAAGAGAAAGGATATTGGATGGCTGATTTTGAAGCCATTGTCGGTTACACGCCCGGTGTTATCGGCCGGGTGGTCGAACTGCATGCGGAGTATTATGCGGCACAGTGGAGTTTCGGTTGTTTTTTCGAAGGGAAAGTGGCGTCCGAACTGTCTACTTTCCTCATGAACTACAATCCATCCAAAGACCGCATCTGGTCCCTGGTTGTGAACGGCCGCATTGAAGGGTCACTCACCATCGAGAGCACATCGGAAAGAGACAATCTTGCCCATTTGCGTTGGTTCATTGTTTCAGACAGGTTGCGGGGCAAAGGAGCCGGCAACTATCTGATTAAGGAGGCTGTTTCCTTCTGCAGAGATACTGGTTTCGACAAGGTCTACCTTTGGACCTTCAAAGGGCTTGCACCGGCCAGACATCTATATGACAAGTTCGGCTTTAAACTGGTCGAAGAATTTGCCGGGGAGCAGTGGGGAACGACCGTAACGGAACAGCGATTTGAACTGCCGTTGGTATAATTTTTTACGGCCACTTGCAAAACCGGACTTCCCAGGTAAATTGGCAGATGTCACTTATTGAAAGGCAGGCACCCTATGCGTTTTTTTTCGTTGGTTTTTCTTACGGTCCTGTTAGGCGGCTGCCTCGGCTACCCCGAAGGAGTCACGCCGGTTGCTGATTTCAAGCTGTCGAGGTATCTGGGCAAATGGTATGAAATCGCCCGTTTGGATCACTCTTTTGAGAGAGGTTTGAGCAATGTCGCGGCAGAATATTCCCTGCGCGATGACGGAGGTGTGAGGGTTGTCAACCGGGGTTTTATGGCCAGGGAGAAAAGTTGGAAGCAGGCTGAAGGCACCGCCCGTTTTGTCCGGTCCAAAAATGAAGGCTATTTGAAAGTATCCTTTTTCGGGCCTTTTTACAGCTCCTATGTACTTTTCGAACTGGATGAAGAATATCAATATGCTTTTGTGACAGGCTACAATCAATCCTATCTCTGGCTTCTGGCCAGGACCCCGACGGTCGACAGCGGCCTGATCGACCGTTTCATCGAAAGAGCGAAGCAGCTTGGCTTTGAAACGGATGAATTGATATTTGTCGAGCATGACCGGCCGTCCCTTTAAGCTGGAAGCTTTTTGTAATAGTCACCATTTGATCTGACAGCCAGTGTAAGATTTGATTGCATCCGAAATAAGCTTTGGCATGCTATCGGTCCAACTTTTTAGACAAAGAAACGACCTGAACAGTTATTCGGTTGGTATTCCAATCCGACGAGTGGCGAAGGTAAGGCGGAAATTCTGAATATGCACCGAACATTGACATCGGTAGATTCCGTCCAAGACCTGGAGAAAATGCATTGAAAAATAAGGGAGAGGATGCGTGGGCGGGGGCGTCAAAAACGGGTCGAAAAAGAAACGAAAAATTATGCTTCCCGGCGGGAGGGGTGGTTGGCAAAGAGGCGTGGGTGCATTAGAAATTGAAAAATAGCAATTTTGTGGGCCGTTTTCCATCTTTTTACCCCTGGCGGTGCGGTTCCCGATTCTCTTTTTGGAACTGAAACAGACCTGAAAAAATAATATTATGGGGAGGAGACATCATGGAACAGGGAACCCAGCGCCTCGCGCAGCAGACGATGGCCTTCGTCCTCGCAGGGGGCCGCGGCAGTCGTCTGAATGAACTGACGGACCGGCGGGCGAAGCCCGCCGTCTATTTCGGCGGCAAGAGCCGGATCATCGATTTCGTGCTCTCGAACGCGGTCAATTCCGGGATCCGGAAGATCTGCGTGGCGACGCAGTACAAAGCGCACAGCCTTATCCGCCACCTGCAGCGCGGCTGGTCGTTCTTCCGGGTCGAGCGGAACGAATTCCTCGACATTCTGCCTGCCTCGCAGCAGGTGAATGAAGAGAACTGGTACAAGGGTACTGCCGACGCGGTCACCCAGAACATCGACATCATCCAGGGCTACGGGCCGAAATACATTGTAATCCTCGCAGGCGACCACATCTACAAGCAGGACTATACGCTGATGGTCCAACATCACGTGGACTCCGGGGCCAAGGTCACCGTGGGCTGCATCGAGGTACCCCGGATGGAGGCGACGGGGTTCGGCGTGATGAAGGTCGACGCCTCGAACAAGATCCTCGAATTCCTCGAAAAGCCTGCCGATCCGCCCGCGATGCCCGGCAACCCGAACCTCGCCCTCGCCAGCATGGGCATCTACGTCTTCGAGGCGGAAATGCTCTACGAGGTTCTCCGCCAGGACGCGGAAGACCCTGGCAGCAGCAACGACTTCGGCAGGGACATCATCCCCAAGATCGTCGCC
>JAFGRU010000056.1 GCA_016934985.1 Deltaproteobacteria bacterium | reverse complement strand
GCAGTCATGGAAGGTGGTGAGCCGGTTGTGATCGCCAACGCAGAAGGGTCCCGGACAACGCCTTCGATGGTGGGTTTTTCCGAGAATGGGGAAAGGCTGGTTGGGCAACATGCCAAGCGCCAAGCGGTAACCAATCCGGAAAATACCCTTTTCGCCATCAAACGGCTGATCGGGCGTAAATTTGATACGGATACCGTCCGAAAGGATATTAAGATCAGCCCGTTTAAGATTGTCGAGGCCGACAACGGTGACGCTTGGGTTGAGGCGCACGGTAAAAAGTACAGTCCCCAGGAAGTTTCCGCAATGATCCTTCAGAAAATGAAGCAGACGGCGGAAGATTATCTCGGCGAGGAGGTCAAGGACGCGGTTGTTACGGTTCCTGCCTATTTCAACGATTCCCAGCGTCAGGCAACCAAGGATGCCGGCAAAATCGCCGGGCTCAACGTGCTCAGGATTATCAACGAGCCGACCGCAGCTTCCCTGGCCTATGGCCTCGAAAAGAAGGAAGAAGAGAAGATCGCTGTTTTTGACTTGGGCGGCGGCACTTTCGATATTTCCATTCTCGAACTTGGTGACGGTGTCTTCGAGGTTAAATCGACCAATGGCGACACTTTCCTCGGTGGCGAGGACTTCGACCAGCGCATCATTGACTATGTGGCTGACGAGTTCAAAAAGGATCAGGGGATTGACCTGCGCGGCGATAAAATGGCTCTTCAGCGTTTGAAGGAAGCCTCGGAAAAAGCCAAGTGCGAGCTGTCGTCCTCCATGGAAACCGATATTAACCTGCCTTTTATCACGGCAGACCAGTCCGGCCCCAAGCATCTGAATGTCAAGCTGACCCGGGCGAAACTGGAAAGTATCGTTTCCGATCTTTTGAAACGCCTGGAAGAACCTTGCAGGATCGCTCTAAAAGATGCCGGTGTCTCCGCTTCCGACCTCGATGAAATCATTCTCGTCGGGGGGATGACCCGTATGCCGGCAGTTACGCAGCGGGTCGAGCAGATTTTCGGCAAGAAACCGAGCAAAGGGGTCAACCCGGACGAGGTCGTGGCCATTGGTGCTGCCATTCAGGGCGGTGTTCTCAAGGGCGAGGTCAAGGATGTTCTGTTGCTTGATGTTACGCCTCTATCTTTGGGGATCGAGACTTTGGGCAGCGTCATGACCAAGCTCATTGAAAAGAATACCACCATCCCCTGTAAAAAAAGCCAGATATTCTCCACGGCCGCCGACAACCAGCCGGCAGTCTCCGTCCATGTTCTGCAGGGCGAAAGGGAAATGGCGGGTGACAACAAGACCATCGGCCGTTTTGAATTGGTCGGCATTCCCCCCGCACCAAGGGGTGTACCGCAGGTTGAGGTAACTTTCGACCTCGATGCCAACGGTATTCTTCATGTTTCCGCCAAGGATCTCGGTACCGGCAAAGAGCAGTCCATTCAGATCACCGCATCCTCGGGCCTGTCCGACGATGAGATCGACAAAATGGTTAAGGACGCCGAGGTCCATGCGTCTGAGGACAAGAAGAAGCGCGAACTGATTGAGGCCCGCAACCAGGCCGACGGTTTGGTCTATACCACCGAAAAATCCCTTGAAGAGCATGGCGACAAGGTTGACGAGGAGACCAAGCAGAAAATCAAGGATGCCGCGGAAGAGTTGAAGAAAGTCATGGAAACCGACGACTTGGAGAACATCCGCAAAAAAACCGAGGCATTGGGTAAGGCTTCACACAAGCTGGCTGAAGCCATGTATGCCCAGGCCCAGAAGGCCCAAGGCAATCCGGAAGAGGGGGCGGAGGCCTCTAGCGGCGGAAAAGAACAGGCCGGACCGGCCGATGATGTTGTCGACGCCGAGTTCGAAGAGGTTGACGACGACAAAAAATAATGATTTCAAGCTGAGTTGTGCTATCTTTCAGGAGCCGGTTTTTTCCGGCTCCTGTTGTGCTTTCATGTGACCTGCAGTTTGGACTTGCCGATCTCGTTACAAGGCCTCGTGAGCTAAACCCGGGGTGTGAGACGCTGTAAGTTCGCTGGTGAAACCAGTCAACATTAAATTCAAGGAATTTCCCCATTGGCCAAAAGAGATTATTACGAAGTCCTTGGCGTTCACCGCAATGCCGGTGAAAATGAGATCAAAAAGGCTTACCGCAAACTGGCTTTGAAGGTGCACCCGGATAAAAACCCTGGTGATAAAGAAGCGGAAGAAAAATTTAAGGAGCTTACCGAAGCTTACGCGGTTCTTTCTGATCCTCAGAAGCGGGCTACCTACGATCAGTTTGGCCACGCCGGTCTGGAAAACGGTGGCTTCTCCTCCGGTGGCTTCGGAGGAAGTCCGTTTGAAGACATCTTTGGGGACATTTTCGGAGATATTTTTGGCGGCAGATCTTCGCACCGGGGACGGCGCGGCAGCGACCTGCGTTATAACCTCAACATTTCCTTTGAGGAAGCGGCCTTTGGTACGGATACCAGCATTCAGGTTCCGCGTCATCAATCGTGCAGTGTCTGCGGCGGCACCGGAGCAGAAAAAGGGACTCGGCCGAAAACCTGTCCTACCTGCCGCGGGGCGGGCCAGGTTCGCTATCAGCAAGGGTTTTTTTCCCTGACACGTCCCTGCCCGGATTGTAATGGAGAGGGGGAAGTAATCGAGAAGCCCTGTCCAGGCTGCCGAGGAAGCGGCCTTGAAAAAATCCGCAAATCAATCTCTTTGAAAATTCCGGCCGGGGTGGAAACCGGCACCCGTCTCAAATTGAACGCTGAAGGCGAGGCTGGAATGCAGGGCGGCCCGCCCGGTGATCTGTACGTCGAAATCTATGTTGATGAGCATCCCCTTTTTAAACGTGAAGGGCAGGATGTCATCTGTGAAATACCTGTTTCGTTTCCCCAGGCGACTCTGGGCTGTGAAATTGAGGTGCCGACCCTGACCGGCAAGGTTAAAATGAAAATTCCTGCCGGCACCCAGTCCGGCAAGGTCATGCGTCTGAACGGCAAAGGTGTAACATCGCTGCAGGGTTACGGCAAGGGGGACCAGTTGGTTGTCATCCGGGTTGAAACCCCGACCAGCCTGACCCCGCGGCAGAAAGAACTGCTTGAGGAGTTCAGCCGGGAAAGCGGTGAAGACGTCCATCCCTTGGGAAAAGGTTTCTTCGAAAAAGTTAAAGAATTGTTTGGCTGAAATCCATTCGATTTTTCAGAGAAGAAAGGTGTTTTCGTTGAAAAAAATTCTCGGACTGCTGTTGGTGGTTTTTTGGGCGCTTTCTTCTCCAATGGTTGTATTAGCTGCAGATGCGCAAGAAATCAGGGCCGAGGAAAATCCGGCGCTGCAAAGAGGTATTGAGCTTTATAAGCAGGGACGCTTGGAAAGGGCCCTGAGAGAGTTTCAAAAAATAACATCCCGTGAACCCTTGTCGCCGTCGAGTTTCCGAGCCCATTATCTGATGGCCCGGATTTTTTATGAGAAAAAAGACCCGCAAAAAGCCCTTAGCCAGCTTGCCAATATTCCCGATCTGAAAAAAACTCCTCCTGTCTGGCTTCTTCAGGGCGCCGCTCTTATTGCTTCCGGGTTGACCGAACAGGGGCTTGATATGCTCAAGGGGGTGGAAGAGCAATCCCTGTCACAAGGCGACCGGAGCCTTTATTTACAGGCTTTGGCTGAAGGCAATATCCGGCAGGGAAAGATCCTGCCTGGTCTCTACCTGCTGCAAGCCGCACTTTTACTATCTCAGGAGGGTAATTTCCATCTTCTGGACCTGGCGCGGGACGCTTTGGCGACCCAGGCCGGAAGCGCCACTTTGGATGAAGCCCGTTTTATGTTTCAGGGCATGATCATGGGTGACCTGGTATCTCTTGAAAAGGCGAGGCGCTTGCGGGTTGCGGGCCACTCGAATGAAGCCATAAGCCATATACGTGACGTCCTGAGAAGCTCCAGCCATCCTCTGACCCACCGGAAGGCTGAAGAGGCCTATCTGGAGATAACCGGGGAGGCCTGGATGCAGCGTTCCATTGGAGTGATCCTGCCCCTATCGGGAAGATATGCTTCCTTTGGACGGTTGGTGAAGAGAGGCATGGAGATGGCCCTTCAAGCTGATCAGGAAAATGGCAAAGGGGCTGTCAAATTGATTTTCAAGGATTCCGGCGCAGATGCCGATAAAGCTTCTTTGGCCGTAAGAGACCTGGCCCGCGACGGGCAGGTGGTGGGAATTGTCGGGCCGATTTTCGGTTCGGCCGCCTTGAATGCTGCCCGCCAGGCTCAGCAGGAGCGCATTCCCATCCTCACCCTGTCCCCCCGCCAGGGGCTTCCGCAGGTAGGGGATTATGTTTTTCGCAGTTCGTTGACCAGTTCGGCCCAGGTCGATGCCATTCTTCAGCATGCGATCGTTGACCAGGGTCTCGGAACTTTTGCTGTCCTCTATCCCGACAACAAAATGGGCCGGGATTTTGTGGCGTCCTTTTTGGGTCAGGTGGGGTTCATGGGTGGAGAAGTGGTGGCCAGTCAATCCTATTCGGAAAAGGCCACGGATTTCCGGGTGCCCATCAAGCTTCTTCTGGGGCTTGATCCTAATGCGCCAGAGCCGGAAGAGGAACCTAAGGAAGATCTGGCGGAGGAATCGGCGGAAGGGTTGGCTGAGACCGATGAGGAAGGCCCGCAACTCCCCTTTGAAGCGCTTTTTATTCCCGACTATGCCGACCGGGTTGGCTTGCTGATACCCCAACTGGCCTATTATGGTGTGGAGAATGTACAGCTTTTAGGCATTAGTGGTTGGAATGATCCTGAGCTGGTCAAGATAGCCGGGAAATATGTCGATGGAGCTGTTTTCCCGGATGGTTTCTTTGTTTACAGCCCCTATCTGTTCGTCAAGGATTTTGTTGACCGCTTTCAGGAATTGTACAAGCAGGAGCCTTCCATTCTCGATGCCCAAGGGTTTGATGCGGCCAATATCGTATTAAAGCTTTTTGAGAACCCCCAGGTTCGCACCAGGGATGATTTTCGTGATGCTCTCGGCCGTCTCCAGAATTACCCCGGGGTAACCGGTGCAACTACTTTTGATGCATTCGGCGAGGCGCAAAAGGTACTCTATCTTTTGCAGGTAAGAAACGGGACCATAGAACAGATCAACTGAAGCCTCTCGGGCCGGGTTTCCCCATTTATATATGGACTGACACCTTCCGTTCCAATGGTTGTTTAACCGTCCATAGATGCTGCCGGTCCACAATTTTGGCTAGTTTTCATGCCGAGGATGTGCTTCCGGGGCCGGGAAAAAACTTTTTCCGGCGCTTTTTGACCTAACTTCCTGACCTTGATTCCCTGCCATGGATGTTTCTTCGTTATATATATCCGCACCTTGACTTGCCTTTCCTTCCAAAACCCGGCCTGTTTTTCTAAGTAGTTGCTTTATAGCCATTTTCGTTGACCCCCAATACCATTAGTGGTAATTTAAACTTTACAGGAGGTCTATGATGTTTAAGATTGGCGACAGGGCTGTCTACCCCGCCCAAGGGGTGGTGGAGATAAAAGCTATTGAGGCCAAAGAATTTTCGGGAGAACAAAACGAATTCTACATTCTTCGGATAATCAACACCGACATGACGATTATGGTACCGACGTCCAACGCCAATACCGTAGGCATGCGCAGTCTGATTGATAATGAATGCATTCAGAAAATTTTTGGGATACTCAGGGAAAAGAAACCGATAAACGGGAATATTGCTTCCTGGAGCAGGCGGCAGAAAATTTACCAGGATAAAATAAGGTCCGGAGATCTCATTGAAGTGGCCGAAGTCCTTCGTGAGCTCTATTTTATCAAGGAAGACAAGGACCTTTCCTACGGAGAGAAGAAGTTTTTGGATCATGCCCGTAAACTGCTGGTCCAGGAAATTGCCATCGCTCAGGGAACCTCCGAAGAGCAGGTTGCCGAAAAGGTCGAGAATATCTTTCTGCATTAAGTCAATCCTTTTAGCGCCCATCGGCTGCGCCTTTTCATCAGGCAATTTCAAACCCGCCCGCAAAAACTTATTTCAAGGGGATGTTGCAACGAAACATGAGCGTTTATGTCTTGATCCCCGCCGCCGGTTCCGGCAGCCGCTTTGGTTCCGCGACAAAAAAACAATACCTTGAACTCAACGGCCAGCCGATTCTGGCTCACACCATCCGCCTTTTCAATCAATCTCCCCGTGTCGATGCCATTTACCTGATGGCGCCGGAAGATGAAATCGGGTTCTGCCGCCGTGAGCTGGTGGAACGCTATGATTTCGAGAAGGTCAGGGATGTGGTTCGCGGGGGTGAAGAACGCCAGATGTCGGTATATAATGGCCTCAAGGCCTGCTGTGCCCGGCCTGACGATATTATTCTCATCCACGACGGGGTGCGCCCTCTGCTCCATCCGTCTTTGATTTCAGAGACTATCCGCCAGGCCGAAACAGATGGAGCCTGTCTGGTTGCCGTCCCGGCCAGGGATACCCTGAAAGAGGTCGAGAACGGCCGGGTCGTCGCTACTCCGGAGCGCAGGAGGTTCTGGCAGGCCCAGACACCTCAGGCTTTCCGCTACCAAGTTATACTCAAAGGCCATGAAAAAGCCCGCGAGGAAGGTTTTTTGGGGACAGATGATGCTTCCCTGGTGGAACGCCTGGGGGTGCCTGTCACGGTTGTGGAAGGAAGCTGTTTCAATATCAAGATAACCACGCCGGAAGATTTGAAAATAGCCGAGGCGTTGGAAGCGCTGCTCAAGGAGCAGGCCTGCACATGAGAATTGGTTGCGGATACGATGTCCACCGTCTGGTGGAAGGGCGCAAGCTGATCCTGGGAGGTGTGGAGATCAATTTCGAATTCGGCCTTTTGGGTCATTCGGATGCGGATGTTTTGCTCCACGCCATCTGCGACGCCATCCTCGGCGCGTTGGGAGAAGGTGACCTGGGGCGGCATTTCCCAGACAGTGATGCGGCCTATGCCGGTATTTCCAGCCTGAAAATATTTCGCCAGGTGGTAGATCTGATGACATGCAAGGGTTACCGGATCGGCAATATTGACGCCACGGTCATTGCCCAGGAACCGAAACTTGCACCCCATGTTGCGGAAATGAAAAAGAGAATTGCTGCTGAGGGCGGTTTTGGCGAGGAGTGCCTCAACATAAAGGCGACGACGACCGAAAAGCTTGGTTTCGAAGGCCGGGGCGAGGGAATTGCCGCCGAAGCCGTGGTTTTGCTTTGTGAGGTTTAATTAGGTTAATTGCTATTGGTGCTAGGAATCCGGGGTTGCGCCCCCGGACGTCGCCTTCATTCTTTTTACGTCAAAAAGAAAGAAGCAAAGAAAAGGACGCCCCGGCACCTTGCCCTGCGGGTTCCCTCCGTTCCAGAAACGTTTTGAGGACGGTCAGGATTCGCAAAAACCGCTCAGCTGCCCGTCTTGGTCTCAAAACGTCTCATCCACTCCGGCTGCGGTGCAAAGGGGTAGTGACAAACAAAACCAGGTATTGGCGTTAAGAGGGTTTTCTGTTAAATTTACGGCTCGAATGCAATTGCAATAATCAATGGAAGGCAAGGAGAGGTTGCTGATGGCTTTGAGAGTATACAATACCATGTCTGCCCGCAAGGAAGAGTTCACTCCGGTTGAGGAGGGCAAGGTCCGCCTCTACGTCTGCGGCATCACAGCCTATGATTACTGTCACATCGGTCACGCCCGCGCCAACGTTGTTTTTGACGTGATTTCCCGCTATTTCAAATGGCTGGGGTACGATGTCAACTATGTCCGCAACTTCACCGACATCGACGACAAGATCATCAATCGCGCCAACGAGTTGGGTATGGACAGCCGAGAGCTGGCCGAAAAATTTATGACGGCTTTTGACGAGGACATGCGGGCCCTAAACTGTGACAGTCCCACCAACCAGCCCAAGGCCACCGAGAATATCGACCAGATTATCGATCTCATTGAAGGATTGATTGCCAAGGGGCTGGCTTACGAGAGCGAAGGCGACGTCTATTACGCAGTCCGGGGCTTCCCCGGCTACCTCAAGCTGAGCAAGCGGAACATGGATGAGATGATCGCCGGTGCCCGCATTGCTCCGGGCGAGCAGAAGAAAGACCCCATGGATTTTGCCCTCTGGAAAGCGGCCAAACCTGGCGAACCCCAGTGGAATTCTCCTTGGGGCGCGGGGCGCCCTGGCTGGCACATCGAGTGTTCCGCCATGAGTATGCGCTATCTGGGCGAGTCCATCGATATCCACGGCGGTGGCAAGGATCTGATTTTCCCCCATCACGAAAACGAGATTGCCCAGAGCGAGGGCGCAACGGGAAAACCTTTCGCCCGTTACTGGATGCACAACGGCTTCGTCAATGTCGACCAGGAAAAGATGAGCAAATCCCTGGGAAACTTTTTCACCGTCCGCGAGATTCTGGAGAAGTACGATCCCGAGGTGCTGCGCTTTTTCATCCTCTCCGTCCATTACCGTTCACCCATTGATTTCTCCGAGAAAAACCTCGAGGATGCCCGCCACGGCCTGATTCGTTTCTACGAAGCCCTGAAGCTGGTGGAAGAGCTGGCCGCGGTTTCAGAAAGTGAATCGTCCGCCGACTCAATTTCGGATGAGGACGAAAAGGCATGGGAGCCGGCCGCCAATATGCTGGATAACTTCCGCGAGGCTATGAACGACGATATCAATACGGCGCTGGCCTTGGGGAATCTGTTTGAGGCGGTCCGGGCTGTCAACCGGGTGGTTGCCGAGAAAAAGGGCGAGGGAAATCCCGAGTGGCTCAAGCGGTTGAAGGAATTCCATAGCCGCATGCTGGATGTCGGCCGGGTACTGGGTTTGTTCCAGTCTTCTCCCGAAGCCTGGCTGAATAGCATGAAGACTTCCGGTCTGGAGGAAGCGGGACTCAGCGTGGAAAGAATTGAAGCCCTTATCGAAGAGCGTAAGGCGGCGCGCAAGGACAAGGATTTTGCCCGAGCCGATGCCATTCGCGACGAGCTGGCGGAAAAGGGGATCGTCCTGCTCGACTCGCCCCAGGGCACGACTTGGAAGAAGAAATAGAAAAGGTAACAATAAACTTTTCTAAATTCAGGTTGTTTGGTACGAAGGCTGATTTGGCTAGGGGTTTAGACTGAAGGTTGAAGACTGTTAGGTACAATCAAAGCCAAAAAGTCTTCAGTCTAAAAGCCTTCAACCTGCTTATCCTTCAGTCTGATTTTAACTACGCGCCACAAGTCCAGCGTGCTGAAAAATTATAAACATTTTATAAAGGGGGCTCAAGCCCCCTTGTTTGTCTTGGGATAAATATCTGTCATGGCGCGTTTTCAACTCTCCACATCATTTGAACCGCGTGGCGATCAGCCCCAGGCCATCAGGGAACTGGTTGAAGGAATCCACCAGGCTTGCCGCAGCCAGGTATTGCTCGGCGTGACCGGTTCGGGCAAAACCTTCACCATGGCCAACGTCATTGCCGAGATTCAGCGGCCGACCCTGGTTCTGGCCCATAACAAGACCCTGGCAGCCCAGCTTTACGGCGAATTCAAGGAACTCTTCCCTGAAAACGCCGTGGAGTATTTCGTCTCCTACTACGACTACTACCAGCCCGAGGCCTATGTCCCGTCCTCCGACACCTATATCGAAAAGGACTCCTCCATCAACGAAGAGATCGACAAGCTGCGTCACAGCGCCACCCGCAGCCTCCTGACCCGTCGCGATGTCATTATCATAGCCTCCGTCTCCTGCATCTACGGTCTTGGCTCGCCCGAAGCCTACTACGGCATGCTGGTCAACCTCGAAGAGGGGATGGAGCTTGAGCGCAACGACCTCCTCCGCAAACTGGTGGATATCCAGTATGCCCGCAATGATGTAGATTTTCATCGCGGCACCTTCCGGGTGCGTGGAGATTCGGTGGAAATCTTTCCCGCCTATGAGGAAAAACGCGCCCTGCGGGTGGAGTTTTTCGGCGATGAGATCGAATGCATCAAGGAAATCGAGCCCCTGCGCGGCAATGTCATCGACCGGATTCCCAAGACGGCGGTTTTCCCAGCCAGCCATTATGTCGCAACCCGTCCCACCCTTGAAAAAGCGGTGCGCGAGATCAAGCTGGAACTTCGTCAGCAGGTCGATGCTTTTGTGGCTTCGAATCAGCTGGTGGAAGCTCAGCGCCTGGAACAGCGTACCATGTTCGATCTCGAGATGATGGTGGAAATGGGCTACTGCCAGGGGATTGAAAACTATTCCCGCTATCTCGATGGCCGCAAAGCGGGGCAGCCTCCCGCAACCCTGATCGACTATTTCCCCGATGATGCTCTTCTCTTTATCGACGAGAGCCATGTCAGCGTTCCCCAGGTCGGGGGCATGTTCCGGGGTGACCGTGCCCGCAAGGAAACCCTCGTCAAATACGGTTTTCGACTTCCCTCCGCGCTGGATAACCGGCCCCTGACTTTCGAGGAATTTGAAAAAAAGGGTTTGCAGACGGTTTATGTCTCGGCCACACCGGCGGATTACGAGCTGAAAAAATCGACCGGTGTCGTGGTGGAGCAGCTTATCCGCCCCACCGGCCTGCTCGACCCGAAAATTGACGTTCGTCCGGCTCACAACCAGGTCGACGATCTGCTCGGGGAGATCCGTATTATTGTCGGCAAACAAGAGCGCGTCCTGGTGACCACCCTGACCAAGCGCATGGCCGAGGAGCTGACGTCCTACCTCCAGGAGCTGGACATCAAAGCTCAGTATCTTCATTCGGACATCAACACCGTGGAGCGGGTGGAGCTGATCTGCCGGTTGCGCAAAGGTGAATTCGATGTGCTGGTGGGTGTCAACCTCCTGCGTGAAGGGCTTGATATCCCCGAGGTCTCCCTGGTGGCGATTCTTGATGCGGACAAAGAGGGCTTTTTGCGTAGCGAACGTTCCCTGATCCAGACCTGCGGTCGGGCAGCTCGTAATGTTGATGGCCGGGTCATCATGTACGGGGATAAGGTGACAGGTTCCATGCAGCGTTGCATTGATGAAACCGAAAGGCGCCGTAAGACCCAGGCCGCCTACAACCTGGCGCACAACATCACGCCGGAAACGGTTAAAAAATCGATGCGCAGCATCCTTGACGATATTGCCCAGAAGGATTATATCGATGTGCCGCTGGCAGCCGAAGAACTGGCATCTTATGGTTCTGGTGACGAATTGCGGAAAGAAATTGAGGAGGTCCGCCGTCTTATGCTCAAGGAGGCGGAAGCCTTGAATTTCGAAAAGGCCGCCGATTTGCGGGACCGCATGCTCGAACTGGAAAAGCTGGAATTGAAAATTAGAGATAATTAAAAAGTTTTTCTCGATATTTAGTTTGTGGTACGTTTTTTGTTTGAACTTTGCTTTAAGTTTTTAAATGAATATTAATTTTGATTTCGATGGTATGACATTAGATTCTACAGAAAATAAGGACGTGTGCCTGCGCCAGCGCAAAGACAGGCGGGAAAAACACATGCCGTCGCTGAAAAGACTTCTTTTCGGTGGTCGCAGGGCGCATATCCGCCGCACGGAAGATCGCAAGTATATCCGCTTTCTGGACCGGTACCCGGAGACAATTTTGGGCCCGGCCCTGCTGATAATGCTGCTTAGCGTTACAGATGCTTTTTTTACGGTTTTCTTGCTGGGGCATGGAGCCATTGAAGTCAATCCGGTAATGAATTTCTGTCTTGAAAAAGGCCCCGCTTTTTTCCTTATTGTTAAGTATCTGTTCACCGCCTTGGCAGTTGTTCTCCTTGTGGTGTTCAACCACACCTTTCTTCATAATGCCCGCATCAACACCAAGGTTCTGATGCCTTTTGTCATCATAATTTTTTCAGCGGTTATTATTTGGGAAGTCTATCTCATCGTGCGGTACGTTGTCTGACCGAAAGACTCACCCGGCGCCTCCTTCCAAAATCATTTCAAAAAACAAAATTTAACTGGTCAGCCTATTGGTTTGGTCCCTTGTGTGTGGAGTCTGTGCCGCCTGGATGGTGAGCGGCTGGCCCGGAACCGACCCATCTATTTTAATTTTTCAGCTTAAGAATCCTGGGGATTTCTCATGGTTGAAAAAGTCTTTTTGGAGGTAATTCAATTTAATTTTGATAAACTTAACCTCATATTTGAAAGATGAAATGGCAAGCTTAAAAAATCGATTAAAGGAGATTAAAATGGCAACATATGAATGTCCAAAATGTGGAATGAGCGTAAATGCTACATGTGCTAAATGCAACGCACCACTTGTTAATGACAGTATAAAATTAGATGATGGAACCGTGGTGCAAATTTCAAAATGTCCAAACGGTCATGGAAAAATAAAATCACCAATGTGTTGTGGTGAGGACATGACTTGCTCAATTAATTAAATCATTATCAAACTCAATTATTTTTAAAAACGACAAAAAGAACTAAAAAAGGCCCACCATGTTTCATGGTGGGCCTTTTTTCTCCGGAACGGCTGTTGGTCAATTACGGTCTGTTTAAAAAGAATCAATTTATTTTGTGCGGATTTTCACCGAGCTGCACGTGGCTTCTGCCAACCTTTTCCATTGTTTATCTGTAATCCGGCCGATATGCTCCACAGCCCATGCTGGTCTCTGGCCGAAGAAGATACACACATAGCAACCGTCCCTGGTGTAGGCAATTCCTCCTGGCGGGATTTCGTCAACCGGATTCTCCTCTCCAAGGTCGACCCCGATGGGCCCGTAAAGTTCCGAACCCCAACGGGTCAGACTTACATCCAAAGGCAGGGTCTCGACCAATTTTCTTGCAATTTCAGTATCGAAAAGTTCCCCTTCTAAAACAAATGATTGGAAATCAAGGGTTACCTGGGGGGTTTTCATGTCAAAAACTTTCTTTTCAAAGACCGCCTGTTAATACTGCCCGGTGGTGAGGAGCACCAGGGTGCAGGCTTCCTGGACCTCGATGCCGTGCTGTTTCAGTTTGGCCATATTCTCGGGATGTTCGGTTCCGGGGTTGAAGATGACCCGTCTCGGCTTTTTTTGGATGATTTCGTCAATCATGCCGTCCTGCCTTTGCGGGCCGACATAAAGGGTGACGGTGTCAATCATATTGGGGATTTCGCAGATACTGCAGAAGCCGTTGACACAGAGAATTGTTTTGCCGTTGGGGGAGACGGGAAAGACCCTATGGCCGTGTTCCATCAACATCTTTTGGGCTTTGAAAGAGTAGCGATGCTCTTTAGTGCTCGCCCCCAGAATGACTACATTTTCCATTTTTACCTCGGATTATTTTCTTCTAAAGTTTAGAGTTTCAAGATCTTTAAAAATTAGCCGAAGTGTAAAAAAAGGTTGACGAAGTGGCCATCCTGTGTGGCCGCTGTAGATACCAAGCGATACAGCCATATCTCCCAGTCCCTTTTTGACGCTATCACATTTCTCGCTCAGGCGCTGCCAAAACGTTCCGTTTCGACTTTTTTGGAATTGCTCTTTGGCGCCATGATGTCAACAACCGGGTTCGTTACCCAGGCTTGGCTGGCCATTCGACCCCGTCGCCATTGGACCAGCTATTACAAATGGCTTCAAAAGAGACATTGGTCCTGGGTTGCTCTGGTGTTGCAAACCTGCCGCCTGGCCTTGCGACAGGTGCCGGGCCGGCGATGTTATCTGGTGATCGACGATACGCTTGTCTTTCGCACCTCCCGCAAAGCGCCGGAGTCTCGTATTCATCACCAGCATGGCAGCAAAGCCAACCGTCCCGATTACGTCCGGGGCCAGAGCTGGGTGACTTTGGGCTTAAGTGTCTCGCGAAAGTTCCGATCACTGGCGGTGCCGGTGGCTCTCCCGCCTGTCACGAAGCACGGGCAATAGCGGCAAACTGATGGCAGCTAAAACCTTGCTGCGCGCAGTGCGGCCCCTTTTCAAGAACCGTCTTGCGACCCTGCTGGTGGACAGCTGGTACATGCGCAAGAAGCTGCTGCTGCCGGCTCAGACCATGGGCTATCAGGTTATTGGCCAAGTGCGTAAAGATACGAAGCTGTTTCTCCCGCCGGTAATACACAAGGGTAAACGGGGACGACCACGCAAGTATGGGCAGAAATTAACGCTGCAGATGGTTGCAGAGCTGCCGGTCATTCGCCAACGGCTTTTTCTCTACAACGCCTGGCAGACGGTTCATTATCGCAGCACCGAGGTGTTGGCCTACTTCCTCGGGGGGCAGCGGGTACGCGCCGTCTGGGTACACATCGAAAACGAGGACGGCACTCTGCGGTTACCCCGGTTGATTCTGTCGACAGACCTGAGTTTGTCGGCCGCCCGGATTCTGATCGCGTACAACCGCCGCTGGGCCAGAGAGGATTTATTTAACCAGCTCAAAAACCGTTGGGGTTGGAAAGAGGCCTGGCAGCAGACCCGGCAGGTGCTGCACCGCTGGGTCCAGATCCTTTCGACCAGCTATGCTATACCTCAATTGCTGGCCCTGCAGGAGGACCCCACGATCATGTCGTTGGCCAACGGCACGCCTTGGCGATGCCAACAGCCGATCACGGCCGGCCGAATCCGCCAGGGCCTGGCTCGTATTTTTGGCCATGTCGATATACGCCGCCACTGGAACTCAAAGCGGGGAAAATTCGAACCCCAAAAGCAGGAACAAGTGCCCCGGCAACCACCAGATAATGGTTTAGCCGCATAACTTCGGCAATTTTCAGTTGTTAAAGAGCTGTTTCGTCATTCCTGCCGCAAAGGGCAGGCGGTAATGTAACTCTAAAGTCCAGTCAAAACAAGAAAAGCAAAGTTTACTCCTTTTACTTCGTAGAGTCGAGGAAAGTCCGCAGGAAAGTCACGATCAAGAAAAGGAGCCATTGACACAAGCCGCCCCAGAGAATGAAATGAATTGGTGGATGAGGTTTATGTCTGAAAAGTCATCTCAAATTGTGGCTTTGTTTCGTTTAAACCTTAACGGCGGATCTTGCCTGTTTGGCCACCGATTTCGATACCCTTTACTGAATTACCAAAACGTTAATGAGACTAACTGGGGAGTTTGCCCCTCGGATGTCTAGGTACGTTAATGAGACAAAATGGCCTATATTTATTATTATTCCTTAATCAAGTTAATGAGACAAAAAAGAAACAGTAGCCAAAAATTAGGCAGGCCTAAAAAATCGTCTTAACAATCTTCTCCAGTTTTTCAATATTGATAACAAATTGTTATCAATATTGACGTTGCAAGAAGAACGGCAAAGGTGTTTATTGTTATCAATTTGTTATCAATATTGCCGTTTTTTTACCGGCTTGATTTGTTTGTTGAACTAAGCCGCTTTCCCGCCAGGCGGTGAGGTTCTCGGTCCATTCCTTCGCCAGTGTCGACATGGGCTGACCTCCTTGAAAAAAATATTGAGGAGGTCAGATTACCGCCGGGGAAGGCCGCCGGCAAGATGGGCTGGGTTGTCGTTTACGCTAAAACAGTCGTAAAATAGTGGGTAGGTCCTCTTTCATCTCTGCGCTGAAAAGGTCGCGCTTCAGGAATTTACTAATGCTCCTGTACAATTTCTTCGGTAATATTGCCGGTACTCTATGCGCCATATCCTATTGCCCACAAATGCTTGCCCCAATCTGTAAGGGTCGGTTTCGGCCAGGCGATCCTGATGGCTCCAGCCCGCATTAACAAAGATGTGTTTGTCAGTCTCAAAATAAAATATTTTGTTAATCAGAAACTGCAAATGTTCTTCAGGCGAGGGCTGGGATCGTAGCCCTCCAGGGTCGGGAAGCCACCGTTATTAATCCAGGCGGCCTCAGCATGCTTTTGGCCGCCCAAACAGCACGAATATTCTTTTGACGCTTGATACAATGATACCCAGTCCCAGGTGTTGAGCATTTTCCGGATTTCTGCCGAGCGGCCGCAATGATACCAGGCTTCCAACATCATTTGTTCGTGGTTGCCCCTCAAAAAGGCCGTTTCCGGATATACCCGGCCGAACTCAATTAGAAAATCGATCACCCCCTTGGAATCCGGCCCTCGGTCAATATAGTCGCCCAGGAAAACCATATGTTCCTCTTCAGACGGCCGCACTTGGTTGATGAGTCGTTCTAAGGTTCGCCGGCAGCCCTGAATATCACCAACCGCCAATAATCTCATTATTTATATCGGCAATAATCGCAAAGCGTCTGGACGGCCGCATTTTTCGCAGATCCTGGCAGACAGGGTCTCGGCAAAATCAATGGCGCCTTCCAGATATTCATGAGAACGGCTGCGATCTTGAGGGCAGACCGTCAAAGATCCGGGTTGGTTTTTTTCCTGTCGAACAATGTTTTCGTTGCCAGCAACAGTTTTCCCCCTTTTAAATTGGGCGTAAAAGCGAAGCTGCCCGAATTTTTCTTTGACCTGCCTTGCAATAGATTGGGGATAGCCGTTGTGAGTAGATTGCCACTGCAGGAAGCCGCACAGTTCGTCGATCAGATTATACCAGCCGTCGCCGGGATCAATACCCCAACACATGCAGGTTTCAGACATAGGCAAATCTTTCTCCCGGGATATTAAAGGGTATTTCTCGAAAAGCATTTCTTGCAATTCTTTTTTCATAGGTAAGCCTTTTTTTAAAACTCAAGTATGAATAAAATTACGCAAGGTTGCGTTTACGCGGGTTTGTGTAATTCAAACTTCCACCACCATATCGGGGCGAAACCCTTGGGCCTCGGCCACTTCATACGAATAACCAAGACAGTTGGATAATACCCGCGTTTTGCCGATCTTGTAGTCCACTTGGTCGTGCACGTGCCCATGGATCCAGTAGGTTGCTTCGGAAGCCTCCACCAACGCATCCAGATTGCTTGCGTACGCGGCCGACATGATATTCTGATAGTATGATTCGTGGATCGAGCGCATCGAGGGTGCGTGGTGGGTTACTACAACGATTTTTCGGCCCCGGTAGATCTCGAACTGCTCCCGTAACCACTGCACCGAATTGTGGTGTATCTGGATAGTATCGGCAGGCTGTAAAGGGCGCAGTTTCCCGTCGTCGGTTAAAAACTGGATTTTCCGATAATCGTTCATTCCGGCCGCCACATCGATCAAGGTTTTCCGAAAATCGTACAGCCCGGCATAGGGGCTGGCTTCAAAAAGCCGCATGTCGGTCCACCAGGCCGCCCCCAGAAACACTATGCCATCAATCTCCACCAGGTCATTTTCGAGAAAATGGATTTGGGAATAGCTGGAGGCCTCCTGGCGCATTTTTTCAAGGGCAAGCTGATAAACACTCCCGTAATAATCATGATTGCCCGCCACATAGACGATTTGCCGGCCTGAGGGAAAGAGATCGGGCAGCTTACTGATCGAGCAGCCCTTATTATAGTGATCGCCAGCGATCACTGTTACGTCCGCCTGGGTGTTGAAGGTGTCATCCAGGATTTTTTGGGCCTGCCCTAAAGGCCCGCTCATCAAAAATTCTGTGTGGAGATCTGCGAGAATTTGAAGCTTCATTTTATGCCTCCTGGCTAGTTATACTCAGGTTTAGGTAAAGGTGAGTATAACTTTCTTTTCAAACGACAGAAGGAGACCCATTGGGACCCCTTCTGTTTTATTATCTCTGCATGTTATAAAAAATGGTTCTTGTCACCCTGTCGGTGATTTTAAATGACACAAAAACGTAGTTAAAACTTCAACTTCAAAATATTGCTGTATCCAATTTATCAGAAAACATAATTGAAATAACAGAAGTTTGTGGGCTAATCTTAATTTACCTTCATTGGGTAAAATTTTGCATTGTCATCGCGATTATATTTTCCCACAAAGCAGAGGTGGTTTCTCATGCGCATTATATTCGTTGTCTTGCTTTTCGGGCTGATAATTGGCTGTTCCGCCAGTAACAACGAATTTCTTGAAGATCCGGCTAACCTTCTCAGTGTTTCCGAGAAGGAGCACATCGAGGAGTATTATGAAGTCCTTTTGAAAGACCTGGATATCCACTTTAAGACCGTATTTCTCAAGGATGCTGTCCCGGATATTGATCAAAAGGCCGTGGAGTTTTTCGACCGCTACCAACTGGGCGAGAAGACCCGTGCCGCCAAGGGTGTCTTGTTGCTTGTCGATACACATGGCAAACAGGTTCGCATGGAGATCGGTTATGATCTCGAAGGTGTTTTTCCCGACGGTTTTGTCGGTTACGTGGAAGAGCAGCAGATGGTTCCCTTTTTTGCCGCCGGAAAAGTTGGGCCGGGCGTGGAGGCGACGGTCGAACTGCTTGTGGCGCAGGCTATGGCTGCCAAAGAAAAGGCGGATTTGGTGGAAGAGGGGGCAGATAAGGGCGGAGTTGGCGCGCATTATTCGGGCGGTGCGGGTGCTAAAACCGCTATCAATATTGGTTCAGGACTGCCCGCCAAAGGTGTGGCAGTCAATCCTGCCGATTTCGAGGCCCAGTCTGAGCCACGCCTGACCCTGGAAAAGTATCTAATAGCGCTCTCGCAGCATGTAAAAGACCCGAATCTGGGGATTTACACCCTCGAAACCCGTAACTTTTTTAAAAGGTGGGTGGTGACCGACGCTCAGCAGGATAATGAATACCGTGAGCTGTCAGAAAGAATTTCGCAAGGCTCGGTAGAGATCTCCGGTGAAAAGGCGGTAATACTCTTTCCTGTTGATGACCGCCAGACCTCTCCGTACTTTTTCCACAAGGGACCCGATGGCTGGATGCTCGATTTTTCGGGCATGAGCCGCTGGATAAGATTTAACCACAAAAATCAATGGCATTTCAAAACCCTGGAACATCCCTATATGTTTGCTTTTGAAAAGTTTGTTTTTGACTGCCACGGGTTTCCCCACGAGCGCCGCAATAAATCCTGAATTCAGCGCAATGGACTTACGGCGTATTTGGAAGGGACCTCTGGCGGAGGATTGAAAACCCGTAAATTTCAACGCCTGAGAAACTCAGGCAGTTCCTCCAGCCAGCCGACCTTTTTCAGCCCCCACAAGCCAATCAGAATCGCTTCGGCGGCATCATGGCGCAACGAAGTTGGTCGCGACCCACCGAGCCAGGCGATGATTTCACGAGCCCGCTCCTCGGCGCTGTGTTTGGCAATGACCCCAGTCCTCTGTTGCCGGGGATAAAGAAAAACCCGGTGCCAGGTTTCCGCACTCACCTCCACTACCCGGATATCCCGGCGTTAGGCTTCGTGCCTCCAGATGCCTGCCAGATCGCTACCCCCTTCCAGAATCAGCCACTCCAGTCCGTCAATAGCCTTCAGCATGTTAAAAGCGTTCTTTATGAAGACTCCCCCCCACTAAACCGTTGGCACGGTTGTAGTGGGGGTTTCCCGGTTCGGCGAGGGCTGCGCCGGCGACCGTGGCCGCTGACGACTGACATCCTCTCCCCGGGCGTAACTTCGGGCACTCCCGTCCCTAGTTTGCCCACTTTTGCGAAGACGGGCGTTGCTCCGGATACCGCTTTTGCGCGGCTCCTTGAACTGAATCTCCCCGGCGAGAAGGCGGGTAACTCCGCGCTGCCGGATCACTTTGGCGGCGTTGAGATCAGCGTTCTCGACATGCCCGCAGCATAAGCAGACGAACGCGGCCTGGCTGGGCCGGTTGCCCGGGTGAGTATGACCGCATGCGCGGTACTCCTGCGAACTTCGGTGAGGCGGCACCGTGACGGCAAGTTTCCCTGCCCGCGGCGCCTTGTAATGTAAATACTGTTTCGTCTGGCCCCAGGCGGATTCCAATATCGCCCGGTTAAGGCCGGCTTTTTGTTTAACGTTCTGTCCCGGGCTCTCGACGGTGCCTCGGGCCGAAGCGGTCATGTTTCGCACCTTGAGATCCTCGACCGCGAAAAGCTGGGCCCCGGGCAGGTCGACCAGGGTGCGGCTGGTCTTGTGGGCGAAGTCGGTACGGACGTTCCGCTGGAACCGCTGGCAGCGGGCCGCTTTGTCCAGGGCTTTTCTTCTACGTTTCGAGCCCTTTTCCCGCCGGGCCGCGATTCGCTGGAAGCGTTTACGGTATCTTTCCGCCCTCTGCAGGCGCTGGCGCTGGATCCCGGAGAAATCAAAGGCCTGGCCGGTCGACGCCATGGCCGGGATCACCACGCCCCGGTCGATACCGACAGTTTGCCGCAGCAGCTCCGGTTCGTTCATCTTCATCAACCTGGCGGCGATAGCGGCTTCGTTCGGTTCCGGCAGCTCGTTGTCGACGTTGAAAGATACAAACCAGCGGCCAGCGTCGACACAGATTGCGATCATGCCCGGCAGCGGCCTATCCTTTTCGGCCGGGTTATGGGTAACCACCCGGATTTTACCCACGAAACATTTCTTCGTTCCAACGGTCAGGCGCAGCCGCTTGTCCTCTACAGCAAGGGAAAACAGCTCCCGGGTTAAAAGCACGGACTGGCGGCCATGCTTCTTCCGGAACTTGGGCCGCCCGGCTAGCTTTGCAAAGTACCGCTGGTAAGCTCCCCGCCAGCGGTACGCCCCGTTGCGCAGGACCTGGGAAGGCACCTCTCGCAAAAACGCGGTCTCGATCGAAACGAACTGGGAATATTTCTGGTCGATCGGGGGCAACACTCCGCACAGTGCCAGGGACTTTCGGGCAAAGGTCCGGAAATAGCGGTCCTCCGCCACCTTGGCGTTATAGATAAACCGTTGACACCCGATCCAGCGCAGGAGCATTTTCTGCTGGCTCCGGTCGGGGTAGATGCGAAATTTGTTGCCAACTTGCATAGTAAAATCACCTGCTAAAACCCAAAGTCCCCTCGCTAGACCCGCCCGCTGGCTGACGCCTAGCAGGGGGAATGCGCTCGGGATTGTTCAACCGGCCGCGGTTGCCGAAATTTTGCGAGCGGTACCAATGCAAGCGGCAATGGCGGTCGAAGAGGGCGAAGCCCGTTCGGATTCCCAGGTCGACGCTAAGCAGGTAAGGTTCTTTTTCTTCCATAGGTTGTCAGGGGTGCGGCATGATGAGCGTTTCTTATGTCTGGAAATATCTTTCTTATCTGAAAATATGTCCAAACTCTTTCTTGCCGTGGTCATGGCAAATCCTCATATTAGAACATACCACTGCCGGCCCTTTCATACGGAGATATTTTCTCCAATCGTTGTGACGAAAAGCTGTTAGAATAACCGTTATGCTTGGCGTTATGGCAGGAGCTATCTCAGGTTGTTTGCAGAGGAGAAAATGAGAAGAAAATTCAGCGGACTATGGATCGTTTTTGGATGTTTGTTTCTCTTGGGGTTGAATACCACTATTCTGGCCGCCGAGGAACCGGCTGCGGAAGTGAAGCAGGTTGTGGAGGAAACCTTTCCCGGGGTTTCCGAGATATTGCCGCGATCTACAGCCATCAGTGAAGAAGCAGTTGCTGCGGAAGCCAAACTCTCTGCCCTGCAGGATGTAACCGGGCTCCAAGAGCGAAGTAAAGCGGTACAAAAAGAACAGGAGGAAATAAACAAACTGGGAGCGGAGGTGAAATCCTCCACTAACCCTCTTTATGACCAGATAATTTTTTTCCGCAACAAAGTGAACAAGCAGAGCAAAGTTGTGGATGACTTTCTGGCCGAGATCTCAAATCGTTTGGCGGAAATTGATGCCATTGCTCAGAAATGGCTGGCGAAAAAAACCTATTGGGAAAAGTGGAAAAAGGTTTTACAGGAAAAATATCAGGTTACCGGCAGGGAGGTTACCAAGAGCCCTTCAAAAACGGCCTTTCTGGGGGCGGAAAATACTATTGCCGAAGTTTTGAATAAAAGCCGAAAAACTTTCGGGCCGCTGATTGCCCTCCAGAAGGAATTGTCTTCACTCCAGGAAAAGAATCGTGCCCATGCCCTTTGGCTTGAGATGCAATTCAGCGAAATCCGCAAGAACCTTTTCACCAAGAATGCTCCGTCCTTTAATAACCCTGAGTTTTACAATCAATTCGGGCCTTCTTTGTGGGAGGCGTTTTTAGTCGGCTACCGTGGCCTGGGAAATCTTGAGGACAAATATTTCAAGGATCAGAGTTGGGTTTTCAGCCTTCAGGTGGTCCTCGCTTGTATCCTCACCATTTCTATCATGCGTTTTCGCAGCAAGTTAAAAGAAATTGAAGAGTGGGACTTTTTCTGCGAACACCCCGTGGCTACAGGCTTTTTTATCTCGTTTATCGCCCTCAATTTTCTTTATGCCGGGGTCCCTTCTCTGCTGCGTCTGGTTGTCTGGGTGGTGGCCGCAACGTCCATATCTTTTATCGTTTCGGATATTCTTAAAGACAAGCGCAAAATATTTTTGATCTTTCTGCTGGCGGGTTTGTCCATTTTGACCGTATTTCTCCAGACGATCTCCTTTCCCCAACCTCTTTTCAGGCTTTACCGGTTTTTCCTCTGCCTGGTGGGGATTCCCTTTTTATGGCGAATGTCAAAAATCAAGGTCGAAACGTTGCCGGATAAAAGCCCCATAGTTTCTTGTCTGTTGAATGCCTCATGGCTTTTTAAGGTGGGCAGCGGCATTCTTGCAACGGCCTTGGTGGCTGAGATCGGCGGCTATATTGCCTGTTCATCCTGGCTTCTGGAATCTTCGGTATTGACGGTCTTTGTTCTGATTTTCACCTCCATGGGAATTCACTTTGCTGAGGGCGGTATAGCCTTTATCGCCACCAAGGTTCAGTTTGCTCCCCGTTCGTTCATGGATAACGTCAAAGAGCAGGTTGTGGGCCGTATCAAACTCCTGGTGCGAATTATCCCGGTGGTCTATGCCGGGCTTTTTCTTCTCAAAATGTGGCTGGGCAGCAGTTCTGTCGGAGTAATCTGGAATCGCATCCTGGCGTTCCGGGTGAGCGTCGGCAGTGTCGACCTTTCACTCTCCATGTTGTTTTTGGCGTTCCTGTTCCTTTACCTCTCCATGGTAGTGTCCTGGGCTCTCGGTCTGTTTTTCGACAAAGAGGTTTTCCCCAAAAAAAAGGTAAGCCGGGGAGTCAAGGATCTGGTAAAAAAACTGGTCCATTACTCATTGGTTCTGGTGGGTTTTCTCCTGGCTCTTAGTGCGTTAGGGCTCAATCTGCAGAATTTTGCCGTTTTGGCCGGCGCCTTTGGTATTGGTATCGGTTTCGGTCTCCAGAATATCGTCAACAATTTTGTCAGCGGACTTATCCTTCTTTTTGAGAGGCCCATTACCGTTGGTGATGTCATCGTTTTTCAGGGAGAGTGGGGGACGGTCAACCGCATCGGCTTGCGTTCGACGGTGGTGGAAACCTATGATCGCTCAGAAGTCATTGTCCCCAATTCCCAACTGGTCTCCGAGGCTGTAGTTAACTGGACCCTTTCCTCCTCTGCAAGCAGGATCGTTCTGCCGGTCGGGGTTGCCTATGGAACGGATATCGAGAAGGTTCTGGGGATTCTTGAAGAGGTGGGCAGAAATCACGGCAGTGTTTTGAAGGAGCCGCCTCCCTATGCCATATTCACAGGATTCGGGGAAAGCTCTCTCGATTTTGAGCTGCGCGTCTATGTTGGTGATATCAATATTCGGTTGCTGGTGAAAAGCGACCTCGGAAGGGCCGTCAATCTGCGATTCAAAGAAGAAGGAGTCGAAATCCCCTTCCCACAGCGGGATCTGCATTTACGCTCGGTGGATGAAAAAGCGGGGCACGCCCTGATAGGCTGGAAGCTGCCTCGTCAGGTTTCCTCGGAGCCTGCTGCGGAATCTGATGAGAAAGAGAAACCTAAGAAGGCGAAAAGCGAATCAAAAACCGGCAAAACTGCCGACAGTTTGGAGAACAGGGGCATTGAGGGCGGAGGAGAATAAAAAAAGGATGCCTTGAAAAAGGCATCCTTTTTTTATGTATTTATTTTCAGTGAATCATTGACCTGTGGCAACGCCTGCCAGTTTGACCACGATGTCGGTGAAGGGGTTGGCGAAGAGAATGATCATGGCAACAACGAAAACGTAAATTGCCAGAGACTCGATCATTGCCAGACCGATCATCATGGTGGTCATGACTTTACCGCCTGCGCCGGGATTGCGGGCAACGCCTTCAACGGCGCTTTTGATAGCCAGACCCTGTGCGATACCGGTAAAAGCTGCCCCGATTGCCATACCAAAACCTGCTGCGATCATACACCACTTAAAAAATTCCATAGTCCTACTCTCCTTTTCCTTTGTTAATTGGTCCTAAATAATATAGGCCTTATTAAATTAACGGATTAATGTGCTTCTTCCAAAGCCCCTGCGATGTAAATCATTGCCAACAGGGTGAACACGAAAGTCTGGATAAACGCCACCAGGATGCCGAGAAACATCATGGGAATCGGCACCAGAATGGGAGCCAGAAACAGAAAAATCATCAGAACGACTTCGTGCCCATACATGTTGCCGAAGAGACGCAATGACAGGGATACCGGACGGGCAATGTGGCCGATCATCTCGATAATGAAAATCAGGGGGGCGAGGGGCAGAATGGGCCCCGTGAAATGTTTCAGGTAGCCGACGCCATGTTCCTTGAAACCGATAAAGTGGGTAGCGGCAAAAACGGTCAGAGCCATGGCCGCGTTGGTGTTGAGATTGGCGGTCGGCGGATAGAAGCTGGGTATCAGGGCGATGAGGTTGCAGGTCAGGATGAAGAGAGCCAGGGTTGCCAGAAGCGGAAAATAATTAAGTCCTTTAGGGCCCATGGTTTCTTCGATGAATTTTTCAAGGCCGCCGATCACAGCTTCCATAAAATTCTGAAGACCGCTTGGGCGTTCTTTGATCCCGCGAGATGCAAGAAAAGCCAGAACAATGAGAATGAGCATGGCCAGCCAGGCATAGGTAACGTGGCTGCCAAGATGAATGTTGGCTTGCTCAGCTAACCAATCAAGGAAGAGAAAGGGATGTACCATTGTCAAAATCTCCCCGGTTTTAAATGGATCTCAGCGTTGCTGCAATAATGCTGAGAACGACAACTGAAAGACCAAAGCACAAAGCCACCGGATTGACTTTCAGCACGGCGAGGACCAGAAAAAGGGCCACACCGATGGCAATCAGGCGAAAAACGTAAGACCATTGGAGCTTGCGGGCGGAGCGACGGTTCGGATTGTTGATCATCTTTTTGACTGATCTGTGCAACCAGGCATATCCACCGACAGAAATCAGTCCGCCGGTGATAACACCCAAAGTCACGCTTAAAGACATCCAGAAGAGACTCAGTCCGACAAGAACCAGGAATATGACGAAATTCTGCTTCGCAATTTCGCCTAATAACTGTTCCTCATTTATTTTCACTCTTCGGGCTATTGTCCTCGTTGTTATTCGATTCCCGCTGGCGTTTCAGCTCCCTCCCGGTCAGGATATAAATGTTGCGGAACCCGGCTATGATGCCCAAAACCAGAAATACCAGGGTGAACCAGGGAGGGGTTTCGAGCCATTTATCCAGGTAGTACCCCATGGCCAGGCCGATTAAAGTAGCGGCGACCATGGATATTCCGAGGCTGGACAAAAAACCCAAGGATCTGATTAATCTCTGTCTGTCTTCACCCATCCGGAGTATGCATATATATAAGGGAACAAGCGAAGTCTAAATAACACAGGGGTCAGTCTCTGTCAACCGGTTTTTGGCTCCGGAGTCCCCCTGGAAAGGCCCTTTAAACGCTGAAAATTTCCCGCAAAGATTCTCCTATGGCGAGTACTGTTCTTTCCAGTTCCCGGTCACTGTGAGCAAGGCTGATAAAGTTCGCTTCGAACTGTGAAGGCGGCAGCATGAAGCCTTTTTGGAGCATGGCATGAAAATAACGGGAGAAGGCCCGGGTATCGCAGAGCAGGGCATCGTTGAAGGAACGTACGGGACCCGGGGTGAAATAGAGGCAGAACATGGAGCCAACGCGCTGCAGACACAAGCGGTCAGAATATTTTTCAAGATAGGGGGTTATGCCTGCTTCCAGCAGGCGGCCCTTTTTTTCTAAAAGCGGATAGACACTCATATCCCGTACCAGTTCCAGGGTCCTGATCCCGGCGCACATGGCCAAGGGGTTGCCGGACAGGGTCCCAGCCTGATAAACAGGGCCTTCAGGAGCGAGCAGACTCATGATGTCCTCTCTGCCGCCAAATGCTCCCACGGGGAGGCCGCCGCCAATGATTTTCCCTAGGCAGACGAGGTCCCCGTTAACGCCGTAGAGATCTTGAGCGCCCCCCCAGGCGACCCGGAAACCGGTCATCACCTCATCTATGATCAGGACAATAGCATTGGCCGTTGCCAGCTCACGAAGACCTTGCAAAAAACCGGGCTCGGGAGGGACACAGCCCATGTTGCCGGCAATCGGTTCGAGGATGATGCAGGCAATCTGATTTTCATGCTCGTCAACGAGCTGTTGTACCTCATCTAAGCTGTTGTAGCTGGCCGTCAAAGTTTGTTCCGCCAACTTTTTGGGGATCCCCGGTGAAGATGGGACGCCGAGGGTTGCGGCACCGCTGCCGGCCTGGACCAGCAGGGAGTCGGCGTGGCCATGATAACAGCCTGAGAATTTGATGATTTTTTCCCGCCCGGTAAATCCTCTGGCAAGGCGGATGGCGCTCATGGTTGCTTCGGTGCCGGAGGAAACCATGCGGATTTTTTCGACATGGGGGTAGGCGTCCACAATCAGCCGGGCAAGCTCAATCTCCTGTGGGCAGGGGGCGCCGAAAGAGGTTCCTTTAGCCGCCGCCTCGGCAACAGCCTTAACCACGTCGGGGTGGGCCTGGCCAAGAATCATCGGTCCCCAGGAGCCGATGTAGTCCAGATAACGGTTCTGGTCGGCATCGAAAAGAAAAGCACCCTCACCCCGGCAAATAAATGGCGGGGTGCCGCCAACCGCTTTATAGGCCCGCACCGGGCTGTTGACGCCCCCGGGAATAATCTGGCGAGCGCTTTTGAATAAAGATTCGCTGTTTTCTCTCATACACACAATTCTTTGGTGACACAGGTGGATGGTCCACTTTTCTTTTTACATTGCTCTTCAATTGCCGACCCTGAGGATTGATGCCTGGCAAAGGTGTATAAGGCATCGGACCAGGCCGGAAACGAAAAACCAGACAACTTGCAGGCTCACCGGTAAATGCCGTGCTTTGGATAATAGCAGAAATTTCCCGTTATGGAAAAAGGCTGTCGGAATTTTTGAAATAAATCAGTCCTAAATAATTTGACATTGATAGGAAACTTGTTTATAAACTACGGCTTGTAGAAGGACAGAGTAGATTAACAAAATAAAATGGAGTCCGGCATGGGAGATTTTTTTGTTATCGTGGTTAGTGCAATCCTTGTCAACAACTTCGTTCTGGCCAGATTTTTGGGCCTTTGCCCTTTCATGGGGGTTACCAAGAAAGTTGACACGGCCGTCGGCATGGGCGCGGCGGTTACCTTTGTTATGACCGTTGCCGCAATTGTTACTTGGGTCATTCAGTATTTCATCCTGATGCCTTTCGGGATCGAGTACCTTCAAACGATTGCTTTCATTCTGGTTATAGCGTCTTTGGTTCAGTTGGTGGAGATGATAATCCAGAAAACCAGCCCCGTCCTCTACCAGTCCCTCGGTATTTTTCTCCCCCTGATTACTACCAACTGCGCGGTGCTTGGTCTTGCCGTTCTGAATATTCAAATAGGTTATTCCTTTCTTGAAAGTATCCTGTTTGCTATTGCAGCTGCCCTTGGCTTTACCTTGGCCATGGTTCTTATGGCAGGGATTCGTGAACGGGTTGACCTTGCTCCGGTACCCAAATGTTTCAAGGGCTTGCCCATCGCGTTTCTCACTGCCGGTTTGCTGTCACTGGCGTTCATGGGCTTTGCTGGTCTGGTAAAAGGTTAATTAGTTTGGCCATTTACGAAAAGGGAAATTTCAATGATCTCTGCTGTAATTAGTCTTGGTGGAATAGGGTTGGGGGCTGCAGTAATTCTGGGCCTCGCGGCGAAGAAATTCGCGGTTGAAGTTGATCCGAAGGAAGAGGCGATCCTTGAGGTGTTGCCGGGTGCAAACTGTGGTGCATGCGGGTTCCCGGGTTGCGGTGGCTTTGCCAAAGCTGTTGTTGCCGGCGAAGCGGATCCTTCGGCCTGTTCTCCCGGTGGGAGCAGCGTGACGGCAAAAATTGCCGAAATTATGGGTGTTGAGGCGGCATCCGCCGAACCCATGGTCGCTGTTGTAAACTGCCAGGGTGATAACCAGAAAGCCCAGAACAAATACAAATATCTTGGGATCCAGACCTGCGCTTCTGCGCAGATGCTGGCTGGTGGTCCCAAAGCCTGCCCCGGCGGCTGCCTCGGATTGGGCGATTGCATGGTTGCCTGTCCCTTTGGTGCCATTGAGATCACTGCTGAAGGCTTGGCGGTTATTAACCGGGAAAAGTGCGTCGGTTGTAAAAAATGTGTTTCGGCCTGTCCCCGCAATGTTATCACCATGGTCCCCAAAAGTGCTACCGTAAGCGTTCTTTGTAACAGCCACGACAAAGGGCCTGCAGTCAAGAAGTACTGCCAGGTCGGTTGCATCGGCTGCACGCTCTGTAAAAAGACCGCTGAAGAGGTCTATGCCATTGATAACTTCCTCGCACATGTTACCTACGACACTTATGATCATGAGAAAGCCAAGGCCGGCATGGAAAAATGCCCGACCAAGTGCATTCGTGACTTTGCCGAGGGTTATCCTGAGGGGAGTTCCTTTCAGCCCTGACCGTTGTTGATATTGTTTTGAAAGTTGTTTTCAGGTAGAAGGATATTTTTTTAACCTTCTTGTCTTTAATAGAGGAAATGAGCATGGAATTGAAAACATTCCGAGGGGGGCTGCATCCCCCCGACAACAAAAAGTGGTCAGACAAAAAGGCAATTGAAGTTTGCCCTTTGGCTGAAGGCGACGAACTTGTAATCCATCTTTCCCAGCACATCGGTGCACCGGCGGAAGCCTGTGTAAAGAAGGGCGATCTTGTCAAAAAGGGGCAGGTCATCGGAACGCCCAAGGGCTTTGTTTCGGTACCGATTCATGCTTCGACTTCCGGTGAGGTCATTGCTGTCGAACCTCGCATCGCCAGCGCCGGCACCATGCTTCCCGCCGTTGTCATCAAGGCAGACGGTGAGGATGCCTGGGATGAAGGCCTTGTCGGTGGTGATCCGGATACCATGACTCCGGACGAAATCAAGGACAAGATCAAGGACGCCGGCATTGTAGGTATGGGTGGAGCGACCTTCCCGACTCACGTCAAACTCAGCCCGCCCGAAGACAAAAAGATTGAATACCTGATTCTCAACGGTGTCGAGTGCGAGCCTTACCTGACGGCTGATGATCGCCTCATGCTGGAGGACCCGGAAAGTATTGTCGAGGGCATTTTGATCCTTAAGAAGGTTCTCGGCGTTGACAAGGCAATTATCGGTATTGAAGCCAACAAGCCCGACGCTATTGAAACCATGACCAATGCCTGTGCGGGCAAGGGTGTTGAAGTTGGCGCCCTCAAGGTACAGTATCCCCAGGGAGCTGAAAAACAGCTTATCTTTGCGCTGACTGGTCGCGAAGTTCCTTCCGGTGGGTTGCCTATGGATTGTGGTGTTGTTGTTCAAAATGTTGGAACCGCTGCTGCTGTGAATGATGCCGTTCGCAAAGGCATTCCACTGATTGAAAGGATCGCTACCGTTTCCGGCGCGGCCATTGCCGAACCGAAAAACCTCAAGATTAAAATCGGCCAGCCTCTTTCCAAGCTGGTTGAATTCTGTGGTGGCATCAAAGGAGATCTGGGCAAGGTTATTCAGGGTGGGCCGATGATGGGTATGGCTGCCGTTTCCCTGGACGTGCCGGCTACCCGGGGGACCTCCGGCGTATTGCTGTTTGCGGAAGATCAGGTTTTAAAAGAGCCTGAAGGTCCTTGTGTAAGATGTGGGAATTGCGTTCGTGCCTGCCCGGCTTTCATCATGCCGACAGAAATCGCCACTATGGCGCGCAATAGTATGTTTGATGAGGCTGAAAAGCTCAACGCAATGGATTGTATTGAATGTGGGTGCTGTACGTATATTTGTCCTGCCAGGATCCCTCTTATCCAGAGTCTGCGGCAGGCAAAAGGTGCCATTTTAGCTAAGAGAAGGAAGGTTTGACGTGGAAAAAACACTGTATCTTTCCTCCTCCCCCCATGTCCATGAGGGGGGAACAACGGCCCAGGCGATGCGAGCGGTTATTATCGCTTTGTTGCCTTGTGTTGGTGTTTGGTTTTTCTCGTTCGGACTGCAGTCCATCATTGTCATGTTGCTCTGCATCTTGGGTTGTGTCGGTTCCGAAGCTGTTTGTCAGAAAATGATGGGAAAACCTATTACTATTGCCGACGGCAGTGCTGCCATGACCGGGATATTGCTGGCGTTTAACATCCCGCCAAACAGTGCGTGGTGGATGGCTCTGTTGGGTGGCATCGTTGCTGTCGTTCTAGGTAAACAGGTGTTCGGTGGTCTTGGTTATAATTCCTTTAACCCCGCTTTGATCGGACGTACCGTTCTGCTGATTTCCTTCCCGGTACAGATGACAACCTGGGTAATGCCACGAACTCACGAAATCACCTCGGCGACTCCTCTCTCAGAAGTTAAAATGGCAGTAGGCCTGCACGGGGCTATTCCTGACGAACTGAAATCCCAGTTGGGGAGCGTTCTGATGGGCGGTTTTGGAGGTCAACTCGGTGTTATTTCTGGTTTTGCTCTGATCCTCGGTGGGGGCTATCTCCTCTACCGGAAAATCATCACTTGGCACATCCCAGCCAGCTTTATCGGTTCTGCCTTCGTCCTTGGCACAGTGTTGTGGTTGGTCGATTCCTCCAAATATCCCAGTCCCGTTTTTCATCTCTTCACCGGGGGGCTGTTGCTCGGCGCCTTCTTTATGGCGACCGACTGGGTAACGACGCCTCTAACGCCCAAAGGGATGTTAATATTTGGAACCGGTTGCGGGGTATTGACCATCTTGATAAGGATTTTTGGTGGGTATCCCGAAGGGGTCGCGTTTTCAATCTTGTTGATGAACGCTGCGACGCCGATTATTGATCGTTTTACTGTGCCCAAGAAATTCGGGCTTGTTCCTGAAAAGGGTTAGGAGGGATAGCAATGAAAGAACTTAGCCGCCTTGCCCTCGTGCTAACAGTGATTACCGCGGGTGCAGCTTTGCTTCTGGCTATGGTTGAATCGGTGACCCGCGATCCGATCGCCCAGCAGAGAAGACTCGTAACTTTAAATGCTCTCAAGTCCGTTTTGCCGCCGGCTGACAACTCTCCGGACCAGGACACGGTTTCCCTGGTCACCGGAAAGGATAAAAAAGGCAATGACGCAGAAACTGTCTTTTATCGCGGAAGGCAGGGAGAAGATGTGTCGGGGATTGCTTTCACGGTCGTTGCTCCCGATGGATATAGCGGTAACATTTCCATCATGGTCGGCATTGACCCGGTGGGTCATGTGTCTGGTATTGAGGTCCTTCAGCACGCTGAAACCCCCGGTCTTGGCGCCAAAGTGGAAGAGTCCTGGTGGAAGGAGCAGTTTAAGGGGAAAGGCCTTGATAATGCCGACTGGCGTGTCAAAAAGGATGGTGGGGAGTTTGATCAGATTACCGCTGCGACCATCACGCCTCGTGCTATTGTCGGTGCCGTCCGTAGAGGCCTGGAATTTTTCAAGGCCCACAAAGCTGAGATTATAGGGGGGGCATAAATGAGTTTCGTTACTGAATTAAAGAGAGGTATCTGGACCGATAACGCGGTTTTTAAGCTGGGTTTGGGTCTTTGTCCTGCGCTGGCTGTTACCTCCAGTGCCCTCAATGGCGTCGGGATGGGACTCGCCGCAACATTCGTTCTAATTTGTTCGAACGTGGCTGTTTCTTCCATGAGAAAAATAATCCCGTCCAAAGTTCGTATCCCCGCCTTTATTGTACTCATCGCTACGTTTGTTACCGTGGTAGACTTGGTCATGGCAGGGTTTTTACCAGGGTTGCACAAGGCTCTTGGGATATTTATTCCTTTGATTGTTGTAAACTGTGTCATCTTGGGCCGGGCTGAGGCTTTCGCCTCGAAGAACCCCATTTTCCATTCTGCTATCGACGGTGTGGTTATGGGCCTTGGATTTACTGTTGCCCTTTTGGTGCTTGGCAGTGTTCGTGAAATTCTCGGCAACGGCACCATTTTTGGCGCTGGGATTCTTGGCTCCTCATATATCCCTGCCTTGCTGCTCATTCTGCCTCCGGGAGCCTTTCTGGCCATCGGTTTCCTGCTTGGCGGAATGAACAAACTGGAAGCCAGTAAAAAGTAGTTCATAATAAATATTAAACAAGAAAGCCACCTTTATAAGGTGGCTTTCTTGTTTAACAGGTAGTTATCTGATTAGCGTCCGATGGCGACTTCGGCGGTTGGCTTGCGCTGGTTGGGTGCCTCCATCTGTTTAAAATCTTGGGCAAGATCGTCAGGATTGCCCAACCGGCCCACAACGATTGCCGCCATGGCTTCATGACTGTCCGGGTCAAGGTTGAGTATTTCGATCACCTTTTTTTGGCTGAAACCGGCCATGGCATGAGCATAATAACCGAGCTTTCGAGCCTGAAGGGCCAGGGAAACCCAGGCGGCCCCACAGTCAAACTGGGCGTGGCGATTTGGTTTGCCCGTGGACGAGAACTGTTTGTTGGCAACCAAAAATATGAGAAGGGGTGCCTTTTGAGCCCAGAGGCGGTTTTTTTCAAAAAGGGCAGTAAGGAATTCCTCCCGGGATTTTTGTGCTGAGGCGTAATAGAAGGTCCAGGGTTGCTCATTGAAACAGGAAGGTGCCCAACGCGCCGCCTCAAACAAGCTTTTCAGGTGGTAGGGAGGAAGGGGCTCAGTTAAGAAAGACCTGGGTGACCAGCGGTCGAAAAACATGCTGTCGACCTCATTTTCTGGTATTCGGGGGTTTATGGCATTAAAAGGCATTGCGTTTTCCATGTGCTTTTAAGGAATAGAAAAGAAAATGGGAACTTTACCCGACTAATTCTTTGCCGAACTTAAGGGCTGATTCCAGGATTTTGGAGTTGGAAACGATAGTGCCTGGTTTAATAGGAGCATGGGGAATAGCTAACGTTTTAAGGTCTTTTCCGAAGAACCCTGCGATAGCTTTGACATGCTCAGTAACGAGGTTGAGGCCGTGTTCTGCAGCACCTGCGGAAGTGACAATCAGGGAAAACGAAGTATTTTGCATGGGGTGATTGATTTGTTTCCCGTCCTGAGTGATTTTAAAAAGGGAATACATGCGGTCGATAAGAATTTTGATCTGGCCGGACAGACCCATGAAGTACACAGGGGACGCAAAAATAATTGCATCCTGCTCTGGAAAACGTGCGACTATTGAGGATGCCTCATCTTTGATTACGCACCGGTAATGCTCTGATTTTTGGCAACCCATGCAGGCGATACAGCCCCGCTCTTTAAAACCAATTTGGTCGGCCCGGATTATTTCTACCGATGCTCCTGCCTCTTTGGCAGCACTGGCCACCCAGTTAACGACTGTAAGGGTGTTTCCGGCTTCCCTGGGACTTCCACAGATAAACATCAATTTTTTTTCCACTTCCGCCTCCTAAAAAAAGAACGACAAAAAAAAGACCCCTGCCCGAGAAATTATAACAGAAGTCTTTCCAAAATCGGTCGACATCAAGCCTGATGGCAAACGCCCAGGAGGGTTTTAGCCAAAAAGACGGCAATGCCGGATTAACGATTAAACCTCTTTGAGGATATATCCTTTACCACGTACGGTATGAATGAGCTTGGTTTTGTAGCCCTGATCCAGCTTTCGACGCAGATAATTGATGTAAACATCAATGACGTTGGTAAAAAAGTCGAAATTCTGATTCCATACGTGGTTGGCAATCATGGTTCGAGTCAGAATCTGGTTTGGATGGCGGATAAAATATTCCAGCAAGGTATATTCTTTGGGTGTCAGGTTGATCTCTTTCTGATTCCGCCACACCTTATGACTTACAGGATCGAGAACCAAGGGGCCGAATTGAATTTTGGCTCCGCGGTTGCTTTCCCCAGAGGTAAAGGCTGTCTTAAATTTACCAATGAGATCAAAGATGGCTTCGGGGCTGGTCTCAGTAAAACAAAGGACTGGTGTATGGATATCTTTTTGAAGAAGGGCTTGAAATAATTCAACTTCCCCATGAGCAGGGACCATGGAAGAAATTAAAATTAAATCAAAAGATGAATCTAAGGCCGCAGAAAATATCTTATCGTTTTCTGATGCGATATCGACCTCAAAATTCATATCTTCAAGTCCTTTTTTGATTTCAGCAGCTCCTTTGCTATCCTTTTCGATTAATAAAATACGCATAGCAGTGGACTCCTTTTGGGTTGAAGGGCTTGAAAGTTATTATTTAAGTGATAGTTTAACCAAAATTTCATTTGCAGTTTCCTCTACGGCTTTTCCTGAAACATTGACAATAATCCAATTGTTTTGCCTATATAAAGCTTTTGCATGATAAATTTCATCAACGACCTGATCAAAATCTGCATAAGCGGTTTTTATACTTTGATTGAGATATTTTAGCCGGGCTATTCTCAATTCCGTCAAACGCTGTGGATCGATAATAAGGCCAACTACCCTTTTTGGATTGACCTCAAACAATTCCCTGGGTGGTTCTACACCCATGACAATGGGGACATTCGCAACTTTCCAACCGCTATGGGCAAGGTACATGGAAAGTGGCGTTTTACTGGTTCTGGACACCCCTGCCAGTACGATATCGGCGAAGTGGAGACTTCGCAGTTCCTGGCCGTCGTCGTGCTGGACAGAAAACTCAACCGCCTCAATACGTTGAAAATATTTTTCGTTGATGCCGTGAAAGAGGCCGGGCATTTCCTTGGGCGGTGATCCAACGCAACTGGAAAGCTTCATCAGCAGAGGCGTCAGCATATCAATACTGGGTATGCCCCGGGCTTCGCATTCTTCGTGAATTAAAAGAGCAAATTCCTGGTTGACGGTTGTATAAACAACCAGGCCGCGCAGTTTCTCAACCTCTTCCAAGGTATTGAAAATTCTTTCCCTGGTTCTAACATTTCCTACGCGTTTTATTAAAACCGTTCCTTTCGGAAACTGGGTAAGGGCGGCGTCAACTATTTTTTCAACGGTATCGCCGGTAGCATCCGAAAGAAGGTAAACATACTGTTTTGTCGTCATAATGGGATTTAGTATATTTTAATTACAAAAATATTCTATCAACCTGTGGAGAGACTGCAACCATTGGCAATGAAAATGGGCTAATAATTATCATTAAATCCAAAAAAAATCTGCAATTTTTTTTTACTTAGCGAAATTTCATGAGTAAAAATCCGGTCCTGTTTAGGAAGGGGGCAATAGTATAAAAGCAATTGAGCCACAAAATCCAAAAATTTTTGAAATAATCTCCTGCTTGTCGCTTTCACCTTGGTAAAAATCCGCTACCCACTAATTGTGAACTTGCTTATATCTTTCAAGCTCGACAGACACTTTGGAAAATTGATTGCTTTTGTTCGATGCTTGCGTAAAATAGCCATATGACTGAGAATTGGATTGAAATAGAAGTGAAAATTCCCGCAGAGGGAGTTGATCTTGTTTGTGCCTGCCTTAATGATTTGGGGTGTGGCGGAGTCGTTGTTGAGGAAAAAGATCTGGACACTTTTGTCCCGCCTTCTTATGAACTCGAGGCTGATCGCGACTACCATATCAAGGCTTACTTTCCTGAGCCTGAAAACGTGGAATGCTGGCGTGTCGAACTGGAGGGGCATCTGCAGGCCATGGTGTCCCTTGTTCAGGGCAAGTCGCCTGTTTTACTGGAAACGCGGAAAGTTAAGGATGAGGCCTGGGCCGAGAACTGGAAGCAGCATTTTCATTCTTTTCGGGTTGGTCAACATCTGGTTTTTAAACCCACTTGGGAAGAAAGCCGGGTTGAGCCCGGTGATATTATTATAAATATCGATCCAGGCATGGCCTTTGGAACTGGGACGCACCCGACAACTCGCCTTTGTCTGGAAAGTTTGGACCGGATTTTGGCGGACGGTATTTCTGCCGCGCGCGTTCTTGACGTAGGGACTGGGTCCGGTATCCTGGCTATGGCGGCGGCGGCCCTTGGTGCTCAAACGGTTTTGGGGTGTGATGTGGATGAGACCGCCTGTGAGGTGGCGCGCCGAAACGTCGCTTTAAACGGCTTGACAGACAGGATCAGGATAAGTGGCAGGCCTCTTTCAGAGATTGATGAGCAAAGCGACATTGTTCTGGCTAATATCCTTGCGGAAGAAAATGTCCGTCTGGCGCCTGAGCTAATAAGGTGCCTGAAAAAGGGTGGGTGGTTGATTTTGTCCGGGATTCTGATTGAAAAAGAGGCCTTGATTGAAAAGGGTTTCTCTTCATTTCCTCTCACTTCAGCCACCATTTCCCGGCTGGAAGACTGGGCCTGTTTCACTTTTCGGAAAAAAGACTGAATGCGCCGTTTTTTTTTACCATCGCATAACTTTGATTATATGGAAATCCCTTTGACCGGGGATGTGTTGCACCATTTACAGAATGTCCTTCGCCTGGAGTCTGAGGTGGAGGTGCTTTTGCAGGATGGCCGGGGCCTTGTCTGCCGGTGCCGCCTTGAATCTTCCGGTACGAAAAAACTCAAGGCAGTGGTTCTGGAAAAGTGGCGCGAGGAGGATACCGCCTTTCCGTTTCACCTTATCCAGGCTTTGCCTAAAATGGAAAAAATGGAATGGATTCTCCAGAAGGGTACGGAGATGGGGGTGCGGGAGTTTTCCCCGGTCGTAACCAAACGAACCATTCCGGTTCTTAAAGGCGAGCGAAAGAAGACGCGGCTTCTGAGATGGCGGCGGATTGTGGAAGAGGCGGCGCGTCAATGCGGACGCTCCTGGGTGCCAATTGTTAATGAACCTGGAGACTTGGCCGAGGTTTTGCTAGCTTGCCGGGAGAAGTTCCGTCTGGTTTGCTGGGAGGAGGAAAGTCGTCCTCTGGTCGATCTTCTCTCCGGGCAGGCTCCTTTGGATGCCGCGGTTTTTGTCGGCCCGGAAGGAGGGCTTGAGAAAGACGAAATCAGGTTTCTTGAAAAATCCGGTTTTCAGGCGGTCAGCCTCGGGCCTCGGATACTTCGTACGGAAACGGCGGGTTTTGCGGTGGCGGTTGTTTTCCAGTATCTTTTTGGTGATATGGGAAGTGCTCTGTCTGCCAGGTAGTTTAACCCGTTCAAAATATCGGCATCGTGGAGTGCATGGATCGCGCTGCCGGCATTGGGCTTAATTCATCATGGCCGGTGGCTGGCCATTCATGGCTAACAACAAAAACTTTTCAATAAAGGAATGGTGATATGAGGTGTCCGACATGTGGTTATCACACTTTTGAACACATGGACCAGTGTAAAAAGTGCGGTCAGGATTTGAAAGAATTTAAGGCCCGATACGGTATTTTCGGGAGCCAACCTCAGGGAGACAACTCTGATGCCCCTGGCAGCAGTGATAAGGGCTCCGAGGATCTCGGGTCTGTGTTTGGGGACTTTGAAGTTGAAAAAGAGGAGGAAGAATTTCAGATTCCGGAGCCGGAATTTTGGGATACTGAAAAACTTGAGGAACTTCAGAAGCCCGAGGAGACTGAGGAGGAGGCTATTACTGTTTCTGAGCCTGAGCAAGAAGCTGATGAACCTTTGAGCGAAAAAGATGATTTCCAAGGCTGGGAGGCTGATGCAGGTGATTTCGATTTTTCCAAGGAATATGAAGACAGCGGCGAGGTCAAGCTGGATTTCCTGGGGCCTGAAAAGCCTGAGGAATTGCCGGTTATTGAGGATCAACAGGAAACACCATCTTCCCCGGAAGATGTGAAAAAAAAAACTGAAACCCTGAACAATGAGGGGGAGTGGGCAGACCAGGAACCTGAACTTCCTGTTGCCGATATTGCAAAAGAGGTCGAGGTCTGCGAAGTTTCGGAGTCAGACTTTCTGGAACCCGAAAAGTCTCCAGAGCTTGAGGAACTGCAGGAGGAGCTGTCTTCCGGCGGGGAAAAGATTGAGGCCGTTCAGGAGATCGAAGAAAAACCGAGTGAAAGCCCCGACGAAGATATCCTTCCAGAGGCTGGGGTTCTCAGCGAAGAGCTGAAAAGCTTTCCCGAAATGGAGCCGGAAGAACCTTTCAGTCCTCCAGAGGACAAGTGGGGGAACGAGCTTTCCCGGGAAGAGGAGCGCAGGGCCTCTGAAGAAGAATTTGGCGCTGTTGAAATGATGGCACAGGCGTCTGAAGCGGCGCCGGAATTCATTTTTTCGGCGGAGGCGGAAGCTGAAGAGCAGGAATTGATGGAGGACCAACCGGATGAGGAAGAGCTCCATCCGGGGGAGGAAGCTCTTGCCGCAGAGTCACAGATATTTCCCCGTCTTGGCGCCTGGCTGGCGGATAGTTCCATTCTCAGTGTTATTTTTCTGGCTTTTGTGGTTTTGGGAAAAGTCGGCCTAGGTTCTCAGGAAAGCCATGGTTTGTTTCCGACCCAGGCGGCACTGTTGATTGAGCTTTTAGTTCCCTATTTCTTTTTGTTTTTTGCGCTATGTTTTGGTTATTTTACCGTATTCCATTTTTTGACAGGACAGACGCCCGGGAAAATGTTGTTCAACATCCGGGTGGAAGACGAAAAAGGTTTCCCGCTTATGTTCTCTCAGGCATTTTTACGTAGTACAGGGGGACTCTTGTCTATTTTATTGCTGGGTTTTGGTTATCTGATGATTTTATTCAACCCTGACCGCAGAGGATGGAATGACCGCCTGGCGGGTACCCGGGTTGTACGGGTTGAGCCCCAATAGCTTTTGCGAGGAGTTAACAACAATTGTTGAGGTGAGTTGTTCCTTTTATTTGAAATGGGCACTCATTTTTTTGAAAACCTGTTCCCCCGGAGCAGGGTAATCGTAGAGGAACCCTTGAATTTCATCACATTTATGTTTTTTCAGAAATTCCACCTGATTTGACTTTTCAATTCCCTTGCCCAGAACTTTTATCTTTAAAGTTTTCCCCATATTGATGATGGCTTCCGTTATGGCAGCATCTTCCTGGTTTCCCGGAATGTTGCGGATTAGGGATGGTGCTATTTTGAGCCGGTCAACTCCAAGTCTTTTAATGTATCTCAAGGAAGAATAGGTCAGACCGAAATTGTTAATGGCGATTTTAATGCCTTGGCTTTTCAGCTGATATAGTACTTGACTAGTTTCTTCCAGGTTTGTCAAAAAAATCTGTTCGTCAATTTCCAGCTCAAGGGCGGATGGTGCCAAACCCGTATTTTCAAGAACCTGGCTGATAGTGGTCAGGGTGTTGGGGCTTTGGAGCTGTTTTTCAGTGAGATTCATAGACAACAGGGGGTTTCTCCAGCCGTTATTTTCCCACGACTTAACCTGATAGCATGCTTCTTTTAACGCCCATTCCACCAGAGGGACCCAAACGCCGCTATCTTCCAGCAGCGGCAGGATATCGCTGGCGGGAATAATCCCCTTTTTCGGGTGATTCCACCGCAGAAGTCCTTTGACTCCGCACAGCTTCCTCGACTCAATTTCATAATAAGGTTGGTAAAATAAAAGAAACTCCTTCTCCTGGACCCCACGCCGGATTTCACTTTCCAGCTTCATTCTTGCCATGGTTTTCTCATTAAGATCTTTGGAAAAAAACTGAAAATTATTTCTCCCTTTTTCCTTGGCGTGATACATGGCCATGTCGGAAAATGTGATCAGACTGTCTCCATCCCAGGCGTCATTCGGGTAGAGAGCGATGCCGACGCTGGCAGAAGGGAAAATATCCTGATCCTGCACTTTGGTTTTCATGGGAATGATCTTGAGGAGCTTGCGGGCAATGACAGCAGCGTCTTCCGGATTGTCCAAGTCGGGGAGCAGGATCATAAATTCGTCGCCCCCCATGCGGGCAACAGTGTCCGACCCTCTGACCAGGCTTTTCAGACGCTGGGATATTGTCTGTAAAAGCTGATCTCCAGCAGTATGGCCCAGGGTATCGTTAATGATTTTAAAACGGTCAAGGTCAAGAAACAGCAGGGCGACCAGGTTCTCTTCCCTTTTGGCTTTATTAATAGCCTGTTCCAACCGGTCAAGAAAAAGAATCCGGTTCGGTAAACCGGTCAGGCTGTCGAAATAGGCAAGATGGTGAATTTCGGATTGTGCCTGTTTCAGTTCTGTGATGTCTTCATGGGAAATAACGATGTGTTTGCGATTCATGCTGGGGAAAGAGGTCATCTTTCCCAGAAACCAGCGTGTTCCGGTCGGCAGGTTGGAGGAAAATTCCAACGAAAACTCCAGGAGGACATTGTTGCATAAGGCTTGAAATGCTTGGCAGAAGGCTTCAGCTTCGGGGTTTGTTTCCGGGGGTTGCTGTTTGCAGGAGGTCAGATAGTTATCCCCTTCCATCAAATTATGAGGAGAAGGCGGATTGAGTTTGGAAAACTCCCGCCAGGCATTGTTGATAGCCAGAACTTCACCATTTTCATCCAGAATTGCAATGTGAGGAGACAGGGAATTGACGATGCTGGCTCCCAGGTCACGCATAACAAGAGAACAATAATCAGCCTTTTCCATCATGGTGGAGCGACTCTTTTCTCCAAGAAGGGTTCACTTGACTTGGAAACTTTTGCTCTTAGAAAATGCCATGGCCCTTTCCGGTTTTTTGCCATATGGATAGACAGTTGTGACCATGCCGCCAATGTCGGTCCGAAAAAACCTAAAAAAGCTCGCAAGAATCCCTAGCCGACCCTGTTTTTAATATAAATTTATCACTATAATGAAGAAATGCAAAAAATGGTTTGATATTAGGCTCTTATATAATGCCTTGTGGGCCTGATAACCCGCCCCGAGGTTGGGGAAAAGCGGCCTTTTTTTCAGAGGCCACAATAAATTCAATTGAAAGGAAAAAACAGGGGGATGAAGAGGGTAGCCAGAACCCAGACAAGAAGATTCAAAGGTGTTCCTACCTTGGTGTAGTCAAAAAATTTATAGCCGCCAGGTCCCATCACCAGGGCATTGCTCTGATGGCTGATGGGGGTCATGAAGCAGGATGAGGCGGCAATGGCCACAGCAATAAAAAAAGGTTTGGGGCTGACGTGTAAACTTTGAGCGGTGTTAAAAGCTATGGGTGCAATCAGGACAGCTGCCGCGGCGTGGCTCATGACCTCAGTAAAGCAGAAGGTAATGAGAAAAATGGCGGCCAGGACAAACCAAGGTCCCATGGGGCCGACTTTGTTGATAATCAGGTCAGCTATCAATTTGGCGGCCCCGCTTTTCTCCATGGCCAGGCCGAGGGGCAAGGTCCCTGCGATCAGAATAATGATTGACCAGTCGATGTTTTCATAAGCCTCTTGTGGGGTGGTGCAGCCGGTGAGGATCATGGCGAGGGCGCCCAGGGTTGCGGAGAGCATGATGGGAAACAGGCCGAGAGCGGTGACCAGTACCACGCTGATAAGAATGCCGAGGGCAAGGGGTGCTTTTTGCGGATTGTAGGAAATCTGTTTCACTCCGCCCATAAGAAGGAAGCCGTGTTCCAATCCTAAATGGCGAATCTTTTCCTCGGAGCCTTGGAGGAGAAGGACGTCACCGAATTTAAGGGGGACATGGTCCACTTTTCTCACCATCGGCTCACCACTTCGCCATAATGCCAACACCGTCAGGCCATGAACATCCGCGAAGCGAACCTCTCGAAGGGTTTTGCCGACGAGATAGTTGGTTGGCGTCAGGGCTGCTTCCACAACGGCGACGTCCTTATCGGCAAAAGGTGGCAGGGGGTTGTCTTTTTCAGGAATGAGCTGAAGCCCCTTTTTTTTGCGGATGCGAAGGATGTTTTTCGGCTCCCCGGCCAGGAAGAGAATGTCACCTTCGTGCAGTTTGTGATTTCCACGCGGCATGGGAATTTTCAACTCGCCGTGCATGATGGCCCGGACCTTGAGGTTGAAATCCTCAAAACCCGCATGAGCCAGGGTTGTCCCGGCGAGGGGAGAGCCGGGTTCGATCTCCACTTCAGCAGTAAATTCCTTGACCTGATAGGTTTCGGTCAGGGTTCCGGAGCGTCTGATGGGGAGAAAGCGACGGCCAACCAGGGCCATGTAAAGGATACCTGCAGCAAGAACGATCAAACCCACGGGCGCAAAGTCAAACATCTGCAGCTTTTGCCCGCTGTATTGATGAAGAAGCTCGTTCATAAGGATGTTAGGGGGGGTTCCGATCAGGGTACAGACACCGCCGAGAAGTGAACCAAAAGCAAGGGGCATGAGGAGTTTGGACGGGGGCAGTTCGGCTTTTTGGGCCATGCCGACCACCACCGGAAGGAGAATGGCGACAGCGCCTATATTGTTAATAAAGGCGGAAAAAAGGGCGACAATGCCCATGATAGCAATAATGAGACGGGTTTCGCTTTTGCCGGTAACGGTCAGGATTTTTTCGCCCAAATGTTGAACAGCTCCGGAATTGGAAATGCTCATGCTGATGATGAACATGGCGGCAACCGTGATTACGGCTGGGTTGCTGAAGCCCGAGAAGGCCTCCTCAACGGTAACCAGGCCGGTAAACCCCAAAGCCAAAAGCACCATCAGGCTGACCAGGTCCATACGGATCCATTCTGTCGCAAACAGAATGACGGCTATAGCAAGAATTATCAGGGTAAGGACTATGTCCAAATGTTTCTCCGGGATGGGTTTGTTGGTTTATGGCCAGGCCAGTTCCCTGCCGGGACCAAGATTCAACGTCTCTGCGATCAATTGCTGTAAGAATGCATATTCTAACAGATTTTAATCCAAGAAGATCGAATGGCAAGTAGGAAAAAATAATGTAATTATCCAGCTTATCGGTACAATGCCTCGCCTCGCCCATTCCAAGGGCCGCATAGCGAAAGTTTTTTGTTTTTGGTGTAAGGTATAAGGTCTTACTCCCCTTGTAACGCAGCCGTAGCGGAAGAGACATTTTGAAAAAAAGACGGGCAGTTGAGCGGTGTTTGCGAATTCTGACCGTCCTCAAAATGGCTCTGGAGCGCAGGGAACCCAAAAGGCAAGGTACGGGGTGTCCTTTTTCTGCTCACTCTTTTTAGACAAGTAAAAAGAGTAAGGCGTCGTCCGGGGACGCAACCCCGTTGCTGCAAATCTTATTTAACGGCAGATGCCTTTTCCTTGGGCGACACGAGTCCGTTGCGTTGAATAATCACGAAAGTTGTTCGATAAATTGGCGGGTTTTGCCCCGGGCATCGGTGAAGCCGAGGATAGCGGAAATCAGGGCAACTCCGTATGCGCCGCAAGCCATGACGTTGTCTACCTGCGGGAGGTTGACGCCTCCAAGGGCAAAAACGGGAAGGCGGGTTTGGGAACAGGCCTCACGAAGCTTTTCCAGGCCGACGGGGGGGCCGAAAGCCGCTTTGGAGGCGGTGTAAAATACCGGGCCAAAGGTCACGAAGTCGGCGCCCTCTTTTTCGGCCAGGGATATTTCATTCGTACAATGGGTGGAAACGCCGATCAGCTTGTCGGGGCCGAGGATTTTCCTGACGACAGTGGTGGGAAGAGAGTTGGTGGTCAGGTGGACCCCGTCGGCGTCGCAAGCGAGGGCCACGTCGGCCCGATCATTAATGAACAGCTTGGCACCATACTCGCGAGTGAGGCCGCGAAGTTCCCTGGCCAGGGGGAGCAGGGTTTTCGGCGCCAGTTCCTTTTCGCGCAACTGGATGCATTTAACCCCACCGATCAAAGCCTCCCGAACGGCTTCCGGAAGAGAGCGCCCGGGAGGCAGAACATTTTGATCGGTGATGAGATACAGAGAGAAGTCGATGGGGCGTGACATGAGGGAAACCTCAGGAGGCCCTTTCCAGGAAAGCCGGGTCCCAATCCTTCCAGACCGCTTCATAACCCTTGGCGCGGATGATGCGGCTGATCTCCTCGGGGGAGCGGTCATCGTCAATGCAGAATTGGCCGGTACTTTCGTCCTCGTGGGCATATCCGCCGGGGGCTGTGCAGGAGCCGGCACTCATCTGGGTGATGCCGAGGGGAATGAGGTTGTCGCGGAACTGAGCGCTTTCACGTGTTGACAGCACTAAGCCGGCGTCAGGGATCAGAAGGCGCGTCGCACAAATCCCTTGAACCATCTGTTTGTCGGTGACGCTGTATAACGGAGCAAAACCTCCGTCAGCGGGCCGGATGCGGGGGAAAGAAACCGAGACCTGGGTCCGCCAGTAGCGGCGGGCCAGATAGAGAGCATGCAGGCCGGTGAAGAAGGCCTCGGTGTAGAAATTACCCAGGCCAAGCAGAGCGCCGATGCCGATTTTGCGCAGGCCGGCCTCGCCGCCACGTTCCGGTGTGTCCAAACGCCATTTATAATCACGTTTTTGACCGAACGGATGGAGCTTTTCATAAAGTTCGGGGTCGTAGGTTTCCTGATAGATGGTTAACCCGTCAACACCTGCTTCGACCATCTGTTTATAGCCGTCGGTATCCATGGGATAGACTTCGATACTGATGGAACCGAAGAGGTGCTTGATCTTTTTTACCGCATCAACGAGATAATCGTTGCCGATGCGGTTGGGATCTTCCCCGGTCAGCAGAAGAACGTGGCGGAACTCATTTTTGTTCAGGGTCCGGGCGTCTTCTTCGATTTCATCAAGCGTGAGCGTCTTCCTGTCAATTTTATTGCAGGCGTTGAAACCGCAATAAACGCACCCGTTAGTACATTCGTTGGACAAATAGATGGGTACGTACATCAGAATATTGTTTCCGAAACGCTGTTTGGTAATTTCGTGAGCACGAACCGCCATTGGCTCCAGGTAGCCTTCGGCTGCCGGCGAGATCAGGGCCTGAAAGCCGTCGAGGCTCAGCCTGTCCGAATGCAGAGCATTTTCGACATCGGACGGTTTCTTTGCCAGAATCTGCTCCAGAACCTCTTTTTGGTCGTATTGATTGATTTCTTCAAAAAAAGTCATTTTATTTCCCTCAAGAAACCGGTTAATGGGCTGGACGCTTCGGCAAGCTTGCGTTTTTTACCCAGTCCGGCGAGAAATGCCTCGCGGCCGGCTTCCACGCCTTTTTTGAATGCGGCAGCCATCATGCGGGGGTTGGGAGAGACGGCAAGGGCCGTGTTGACGAGGACGGCATCCGCACCCATTTCCATGGCTTCGGCCGCATGGGAGGGGGCGCCGAGCCCGGCGTCAACGACCACGGGAACGCGGGCCTGTTCAATGATGATGGAAATATTGTCACGCGTTTTAACCCCTTTATTAGTGCCGATTGGGGCACCTAAGGGCATGACGGTTGCGCAGCCGATCTCCTGGAGGTGCTTGGCCAGGATCGGGTCGGCGTTGATGTATGGAAGGACCGTGAAGCCGTCCTTGATGAGGATCTGAGCGGCTTTGTAAGTTTCAATGGGGTCGGGAAGCAGGTAGTAGGGGTCGGGGGTGACTTCCAGCTTGATCCAGGGTTCGCAACCCGCGGCACGGGCCAGGCGCGCCAGGCGCACCGCTTCTTCGGCGTCGCGGGCGCCGCTCGTGTTAGGAAGCAGGAGAAACCTGTCCCGATTGATGTGTTTGAGCATGTAGTCCTGGGGATTTTCGATGTCTACGCGGCGAAGAGCTACGGTAACGATGTCGCTGCCGGAGGCTTCCATGGCTTCGAGCATGGCTTCGTTGGAAGAAAACTTGCCGGTACCGACCATGAGCCTGGATCTGAAGCGACGATTTGCAATAATAAATTCATCCATCTTATACCTCCCGATGCTCCTGTGGAGCGTTTAGTTGAATTGCGTGTAATCAAAGGCTTGTCTATTAACCGCCTCCGACAAAATGAACCACTTCCACCTCGTCTCCTGTTTTTAAGCTGGTGGACGAAAAGGTGGTTTTGGTAACGATTTCCTTGTTGAGCTCGACGGCGACGTGGGCGGTCTCCAGTTCCAGCGATTTTAGCAGGCCCTCCAGGGTGAGAGCTTCGGCAATCTCTTTTGATTGGCCGTTTAATACAATCTGCATAGGTGACTCTCCTTATATATTCATTATTATTCTGGTTTTTCTCCTAACAAAAGCCGGATAATGGCGTTGGCCTGATGATGAGCGGCAATTCCCACCCGGGGTGCCATGAGGCCTTCGCCAGGGCGGGCGGCGGTTTTTCCATCCCCAACGAGATAGAGGTTTTTGGTGGCGTGGCGGGTTGTAATGGTATTCGAGGGGGCATAGCCTGCTATACCGGATGCCGCAACCAAGGGGATTTTCGGAAAGCGACTCAGAAATTCCTCAATCAGCATGGCTTTCTGGTCCGCGCCGTCAAAGGCCTCTGCTAGGACATCCGCCTGGTCAAATAAGTCGGGGATATTCTCTGGCGTCACGAAAACCTGGTGAGACTCAACCTCGACAAAAGGATTAATACGTTTGAGGTTAGCTTTCATGGCTTCAGTTTTGGGCTCTCCAATTTGATCAATAAAAAATTGTTGGCGATTGAGGTTGGACGGTTCGACCACATCATAATCGACGAGTATGAGCCTGCCGACTCCGATTCGCCCGAGGGCCACGGCAATGGCGGAGCCAAGACCGCCAACCCCTGCGATGCCAACACACGAGGCTTTGAGCTTTTTATGCACTCCAGGGGTGTGCCGGGCAATCATCAAGGCTTCCAGCTCTTCTGCAGGCGGCTTCTCCCCGCGGCGGATCAGGGTAATATGATCCGCTTCTTCCACAACCACGTCGTTCGAAGCTGGAAACCCATTGCGAACCAGAATATCAGCCGTCGGCTTGAAACGGTCCCTGAGCTGAAACAGGGTCAGCTTGTCGTCTATTGCAATAGGTTTTTCGTTCAGAAAAATTATCATAAAACAAAAAAAGACCGCTAAAAGCGGCCTTTGGGGTTAACACCCTAAAACTTTCGCCACTTCCCTCCGCCGGTATTATCCGGATCAGGTTCAAAGGGTTATCCCGAATGGGACTCTCAGTTTAAAAAACTCCCCTAGGCGTTATTCAGTTTTTCTAATACCTGCGTCAAACTATCAAGAAAGGTCTTTTTCGTCAATTGAAAAGTTTTAAGTTGCAGGTGTTAAGTGTTTAGTAAAATGGCTAGCTCGCGGCTGGTAGATGGTGGCTCGTGGTTAAAATCGGGCTGAAGGTAGATAGGCCGAAGGTTGAAGGTAAAAGCCTGGAAACCTTTGAATGGCCACTGTTTGACGCTGAAAAGGCATGATTAAGCCTGTAAAACCGTCATTGGTCATTCGTCCTTTGTCGTTGGTTTTTAAATCAGTGTGTATCAGTGTAGATCAGACGCTGAAAAGGTTGAAGGTTGTTGGGCCGAAGGCTGAAGGTTTTTGGGTTTTTCCCTAATAGTCTTCAGCCTTCGGACTAAACCCCTTTTTCACCCTCGCAAATTTGTCCCACAACGCGGACACGTCAGCACGCTTGTGGACTGAATACCATGACCGCAAGTGGGGCAAGTAAACCAGTGTTTGCAGAACTTGCATTGTATTTCCGAAAGTCCTTGTTTCTTTTTGCATTTGGGACAGCGTCGATACATTTTGCGGTTGCTGACATAATCGGGGAAAAATAATCCGCAACGGGGACAGGTATCTGTTCCCGGTTTATTGATTTGAACGCCGCAATTCTGCATAGGGCAGGTAAAAACCGTTTTGCAGGCGCTGCACCAGAACTTGCCTTTTTTTAGTTCATTGCAAACAGGACACTTTTCCATATTATTTTCGGTTTTAGTATCAAGTGTTAAGTTTTAGGTTTTCTTTCCCCTTGTACCGCAGCCGAAGCGGAAGAGAGGTTTTGAGAAAAAGACGGGCAGACTGTCTGAGCGGAGCGAGTTTCTGACTGTCCTCAAAACCTCTCTGGAGCGCAGGGAACCCGAAGGGCCAGGTAAGGGGTGTCCTTTTTCTGTTTACTCTTTTTAGACAAGTAAAAAGAGTAAGGTGTCGCCCGGGGACGCAACCCCGGGGCTGAAAATCGTGGTCAAAACCTTTTCATGGGTGCCGCGAGTCCGGCGAGCTGAACCGTTACAATTTTGCTCGAGTTATTCCTGAGCCGAAAATCAAAAAACGGGGGTTGCTCATCTTTGAAACAACCCTCATAGTACCTACGTTAATGCATGTCGCTTGTGCTGTCAACTTGAGTGAATGGCTGCCTTGCTTATAGTCTTTGCTTCATTCCGTGCTTTTTTGCATGTTTTATCGGAAAAAATAATCTTTTTAAAGACGTGGTGTTATACTGGTCCTTATCTTGGATTTTTTCAATTTTAAGAAAGGCAAACTTGTGCAAAAAATCGACCGCGAAGTCCATGGTTTTAGAGTTCTTCAGACAGAAGAGCTTAAAGAGATCAACGCAACTTTAATCAAACTCCGTCACCAAAAGACGGGTGCCCATTATACGCATCTTCAAACAGATGATAAGGAAAACCTATTTGGCGTTGGCTTCAAAACGACTCCGCTGGATTCCACCGGAGTGGCCCACATTCTTGAGCACACGGTTTTGTGCGGCTCCCGCCGCTTTCCGGTCCGGGACATCTTCTTTTCCATGCTCAATCGCAGCCTCAACACGTTTATGAACGCCCTGACCTCCAGCGACTGGACTTTTTACCCTTTTGCCACCCAAAATTACAAAGATTTCACTAACCTGATGGATGTTTATCTTGACTCAACCTTTTTTCCGCTTTTGCGGGAGACTGATTTCAGCCAGGAAGGCATCCGTTTCGAATTAAAAGAAAAAGGCAATAAACAATCCGAGTTGGCTGCGAAAGGGGTTGTCTACAATGAGATGAAGGGTGCCATGGCCAACCCGTCATCCCTGATTCACCGGCGTCTTAACGAGGCCCTTTATCCGACAACCACTTATGGGAAAAACTCGGGTGGCGAGCCGCGGGAGATTCTCAACCTTACCTGGGAAGACCTGAAAACTTTCCACGAAAATTATTATCATCCCAGCAATGCCTATTTTTTTTCCTATGGCAATTTCCCTTTGGACAAGAGTCTGGAAAAGGTGGATGCGCAGGTCCTGAAACACTTTGATGCTCGTCAGGTCGACAGTACGGTCCCGGACGAAGAGCGTTACAGGGAGCCCCTGCAGGTTGTACGAACCTTCCCTCTTCCTGCCGGTGAATCCATGGAAAACCGCTCCATGGTGCAGCTGGGGTGGCTGACCTGTCCGATTTCCGACAACTACCATCGTCTCGGTCTTACCCTGCTTTCCATCCTTTTGCTGGGAGATTCTGCGGCCCCGTTACATAAAGCCCTGATTGACAGCCGTCTGGGCGAGAATATCTGCCCCGGATCAGGGTATCAGGACGAGAGCCGGGAAACCTATCTTGCGGCGGGGATTCAGGGAACCAACCCGCAGCACTTTGAAGAAATTGAAAGCCTTATTCTGACCACCCTTGAGGATGCAGCGAAAAAAGGGTTCAGTGAGAAGCGTATTGAGTCTGCCATGCATCAGCTGGAATTTGCTCATCGCGAGGTGGTCGGAGGGCATTATCCTTATGGCCTTTTGTTGTTGATGCGCCTCCTCGGGCCCTGGATCCACAACGATGATCCGGTGTCATCCCTTCATTTTCAGGCTGATCTTGAAAAGATTCGGCTGGCTTGCCGGCAGGGGCCTTTCTTTGAGAATCTGATTCGTGAGTATCTGTTAGACAACCCCCATCGCGTCTCCTTGTTACTCAAACCTGATCCCGACCAGGAGGAGCGCGAACAAAAAGAAACCGAGAGCTACCTTAAAAAGTTGCACAGTGGTTTTACGGAGAAAGAAACCGAAGATCTAATCGCTCGGGCTGAAGCTCTGCAAAGTTTTCAGGAGCAGGAAGAAGATGTCTCGATTCTCCCGACCTTGGAACTTGACGATATCCCGGAAAAGGAGGAATTCTATCCTCGCACGGAGGATCGTGTCGCCGGATCGCCGGTGTTTTTTCTCGAACAGCCGACCAACGGCATCGGTTATTTTTCCGCCTATGTTTCTTTGCAGGGCCTGGCGGACAATTTGAAGCCCTTTCTCCCGGTTTTCTGTTTTCTTTTAACCCGAATGGGGGCTGCGGACTACGATTATCTGACCCTTGCGGAAAAAATCGCTGCCCATACGGGCGGGATTCGAGCCGGAGCGTTGATACTGTCTAACCCTTTACAGCCGGACTCCTTTTCCGAGGTTTTTGAAATTAAAGGGAAGGCTCTGGCTCGAAACCAGGGGGAAATGTTTCATCTTCTGCGCGATATTTTCACCTCCCCTGATTTTTCCGATTTGCAGCGTCTCAAAACGGCTCTTGATCAGCTGAAGATTTCGCTGGAGAATTCCATTCCCGGCTCTGGCCACCATTTTGCGGCCCGCACGGCTGGCAGCAGCCTGTCGGCGGTTGCCAGCCGCAAAGAGGCGTGGGGCGGTTTGACTTTTATAAAAAAAGTCAAAACCTTGACGGAAATGAACGAGGATGAGCTCCGGGGCTTTTCCAAGGAAATGAAAAAAATTGCTGAGTTTCTCTCCGTCCAGAGTTGTTATCATTGTTCGGCGGTGGGGGAGAAGGAGCGTCTTGACGAGATGAAAAAAGCGATGGAGCCTTTTATGAAGGTCCTGCCCGCTGTTCCCTCCTGGCCCGCTCCGTTTAAAGAAGACTTCATTCCCAAGGCGGAAGCCAGGGCGTGGGCGGCTTCCCTGCCGGTATCTTATAATACCAGAGCGTTTCGGACCGTTCCTTTTGTTCACGAGGATAATGCTCCATTTCTGGTGCTGGCAAAACTGTTGCGAACCTGCTTTCTGCATCGTGAGATTCGTGAAAAAGGAGGGGCGTACGGAGGGCTCGCCTCTTTTGAGCCGGAAACCGGGCTTTTTACCATGCTTTCCTACCGGGATCCACATCTGGTCCGCACCCTGAAGGTTTTTCGGGAAGCTGCTGAGTGGGCCGTTGCCGGGCGTTTTTCGGACCAGGATGTTAAAGAAGCGATTCTGGGAGTTTTCAGCGATCTGGACAGGCCGTTGTCGCCTAGCGGCAAAGGGGAGCATGAAACGATTCTGGCCCTTAAGGGCATCACATTGGAAATGCGCCAGAACCAGCGCAAGCGGGTTCTGGCTGTCACCCGTGAAAAGTTAATGGGCCTGGCGGAAAAATATCTTTTGAAAGACTGGGCGAATGGTGCTGTGGGGGTGCTTTCAAGCGAAAAGATTCTTCTGGAAGCCAATAAGAAGCTTGATGGTGAGGTTTTGACCATTCTCAAGTTTTGAGAAGAATTTTTCCTTGAAAGAAGTTGGGGGTTGAATGGCAGGTTGAAAGCCCGGTAGAATGACAAAAATAAAAATATGGCCATAGTTTCCCCGAATGGTAGGCATTTTGCTTAAATGAGCATTGACATGTGGCTTGTCTTGCACGTTAATGGAAAAAGCTTTATTTCCTGAGCATTACTCGACCAGGTTAGGTGTTTATGACCATAGATTTCAAAGATCCCCGGCAACCCAACAATTGTTCAAAAAAAAATTTAAACTGGAAATTTTTTTCTCTGGTTCTAATCGCCCTTGTTATGGGCGGTTATTTTCTGTTTTCTTCCTCTCAAGCGTCTTCCCCGTCGCTGGTCCAGGCTTCTTCGGACCAGGCAGGTCAAAGCCCCTCGCCAACGTTGGCTGTGGCGGCGGTTGTGGTTCCGGAAATCAAGCGTGAGGTGCTGGCGGGGGCCATAAAATCCGGCGATACTTTTACCAGCCTGTTTGCCGAAATTTTCTCGCCTCAGGAGATTTACCATCTTGCCCATCAGTGTAAGGAGACCTTTGCGCTTTCCCGAATTCGCGCAGGAAACCTTTATGAAATCCATCTGGCTGACGGAAATTTTGATAAATTTGTTTACGATATCGACGATAAGGACCAGCTGATCATCAAAAAAGTCGATAATGAATTTGATGTGGTTCGGAAACCCATTCCTTATGGATTGAAGCAGGAGGTCGTGCAGGCGACCATTCTGTCGAGTCTTTTCAGCGCTGTTAACGATGTCGGTGAAAGGCCGGAGCTGGCGATTTCGCTGGCAGATATCTTTGCCTGGGATATTGATTTTATCCGCGATATCCGGGAGGGCGATTCTTTCAAGGTTCTGGTTGAAAAACGTTTCCGCGAAGGCGAGTTTTCGGGTTACGGCCCTGTTCTGGCGGCGGAATTCGACAACAATGGCGAAATTTTCAAAGCTTTTTTATTTGAAGCCAAAGATGGCCGTCCCAGCTATTATGATGAAGAAGGCAAAAGCGTTCGAAAGGCCTTCCTTAAAGCGCCGCTGTCCTTTTCCCGCATTTCCTCCGGTTTTACCAACCGTCGTTTTCATCCCGTCTTGAAACGCTATAAGCCCCATCGGGCCATCGACTATGCGGCGCCAACAGGCACCCCAATTCATTCAGTGGGCAACGGTATTGTCACACGCAAAGGATACACCAAGTACAACGGCCGTTATGTGCGTATCCGCCATAACAGTATTTATGAAACCCACTACAACCACATGAGCCGGTATGCCAAAGGTATCAACGTCGGAGTCCGGGTCAATCAGGGGCAGACCATTGGCTATGTGGGTTCCTCGGGCTTGGCAACCGGGCCCCATCTTGATTTCCGCATGTATAAAAATGGCGCGTCCGTCAATCCCTTAAGGGTTAAAGCGCCACCAGTGGCTCCAGTTCCTAATGAGCTTTTGGCTGAGTTCAATAAGGTCAAGGCAGCTTATGCAACTCAGTTTAATGAAGCGCCTCCCATCCAAATTTCTTCTCTGCAGCCGGAAAATAAACCTGTTGTTGGTCAATGACTTAAAACTTTTCAACCGCCGAGATCGCAGAGAACGCTGAGAAAAACAAAAAACTAACTTACAGGGATCAACAGGATTAAGGGGATAAAACCCAGAATCTAAGCTTTTACCAAGGACTATGGACCAGGGATGATTAACCACTAACCATTGACGATTTTTCCTTATCCCATCCATCCCCTTCATCCCTGTTAGTATTGTTTTTGTTCGTGTATTTTCGGGGCTGAAAAATAGTTTTGGTCTTTGATCCTCTTCGCGGTCTCTGCGCCCTTTGCGGTTAAAGCCTTTCCCTTCAGTCTTCCTGCCTTCCACCCCGTCTTTTTGGTTCATTAATTGCATTAATCTAAGCGGAGATTTTGTTGGCATTCAGGAGGTTGCATGTCTTTGAAGCTGGGAGAAATCCTTGTCAAAGAAAAATTAATTACCTCTTCCCAGTTGGAGGAGGCACTGAAATATCAGGTTCTTTACGGTGGAAAAATTGGTATTAACCTGATTGAGATGGGCTTTGTCAAGGAAGAGGATATCGCCCGGATGCTGAGCAGAAAGTTTAAGCTGCCTTTTATTGCTCCGGAGAGGCTCAACAATATCCCCGCTGAGATAATTGCTCAAATACCAGCGGAATTGGCAGCTCGTCATTCGGTCGTCCCCGTTGCTCTGGAAAGAAAAAAACTGACGATTGCCATGGCCAACCCGACTGACCTGGAGGTAATTGATGAAATTGCCTTTCGCACTGGTCTTGTGATTTCCTCGGTTGTTACTCCCGAGTTGAGTCTCACCCATGCTTTGAAGAAATATTACAAAGTGGAACGTGAACTGCGTCCCGACTCTGAAAGAGTTGAAGTGGTTGAAAATCGGGTGCGCTATGGGGAAGAGGCGTCGGGAAACTACCCCGCCCATGAGAATATCCCTGCGGCAGATGGCAGTGACACAAGGAAATTTCCCGAAACTCATCTGAAGCTGGTGGAGAAAAAACCAGCAGTCTCTAATGAATCTGGTGATGACGGCATTCTTACTTTAGAGGCAGCTTCTCAATGCCTGGCAAATATTGCAAGCCGTAATGATGTCGCCGTTATACTGACCCGTTTTGCCTCTCAAACCTTTAAAAGGACAGCGCTGTTCATGATTCGGGGTGAGTCTGCGATGGGTTGGGTGGCCAATGTTGAAGGAACACCGGTCAAAAATTTTGATGAGTTCCAAGTCCCTCTAGAGGACCCTTCTGTTTTAAAAATACTTGTTGACAGCAAAAAAAGTTTCGTTGGTCCTGTGCCATTTTCCCTTTTAAATTCAAGGATTCTCTCTTCTTTTGGCGGCACTTTCCAAGATTCAGCCATTTTGGTGCCGCTGAAAATTCTTGACCGTGTCGTTGCAGTTCTCTACGTGGACGGCGCAAATACCCATTCCAAAGAACACCTCATTGAGCTGCAACAGCTCGTCGCCAAAGCCGCCATGGCATTGGAAATTCTCATCCTCAAGAAAAAAATTTTGATGATGTGAGAAGCAGGTTGTCAGGCCGAAGGCTGAAGACCCGTAGGTAAAAGCAAAAACTTTCAGTCTTCGAACTAGTAACCTTCAGTCTATCCACCTACCAATATGTAAAACCTTCTGACACATTCCGGTTTTCTCTGCAGTTTGCCCCCTTTTTAATGGCTTTTTTTCTTATAAATAAGTAGCTTAGATTAGAGGCTGAAGAAAATCCCAAAGGTCTTTTGTCATTTTTCTCTCCCTAGGAGTTTGTCGGACTTTACCGGTTCAATCTTTGAGAGAATATTGCCAAGCCGATCTATTTTGAATTTTTTGCTCGTTTTTTCCGGCAGCGTTCGCCAAACGTCGAGCCCTGGTCTTTCACTTTATGCTTTTTCCATCGTCAAGCGATGCAGTCGTTTGAGGTTCCATGCAATGCAGACCAAATCCCATTCTCCACAGACAGCATCGAAACCGCGCATCAGGAACTGGCGGAAACCCATGATGGCTTTAAGGATACCGAATACCGGCTCCACAGTCGTCTTGCGCTTGGCGTAAAGCTCCCGACCCTCCTTGGTTTGAAGCCGATATCTCATTTCCGT
>JAFGRU010000055.1 GCA_016934985.1 Deltaproteobacteria bacterium | reverse complement strand
GAGATGGACAGCACAGCTCGCATTCCCCGCTCGGCTTTACATGAAGGGAAAAAGGTCTGGCTGGTCGATGATAACGGTAAATTGCAGGCCCGTGAGGTAACGGTGGTCTGGCGGGAGGAGGAGACCCTCCTGATTCGTGAGGGCCTGAATGACGGTGACCGCCTGGTGACCACGGAAATGGCAGCGCCGGAAGAAGGCATGCTGGTGCAGGTGGTTTCCGAGCCAGCGGCCCAGATACCCTCGGGAGAAAGCCACGGGGGAGATCGTTATGGCACCTGAAAAGGCGCGCGTTAAAAGAAAAACACCCCGCTTCCGTGGGGCTATTCCCTGGATGGCTGGGAATTCCGTTGCCGCCAACCTGGTGATGCTGGTCCTTTTGATTGGAGGATTCCTGTGGGGGACCCAGATCAAGCAGGAGGTTTTCCCGGAATTCGATCTCGATTTCGTCACCGTCAGTGTCGCCTATCCCGGCGCCAGCCCCGAGGAAGTGGAGCAGGGGATTATCCTGGCCGTGGAAGAAGCGGTCCAGGGGCTGGACGGAGTCGAGGAAGTGACGGCCACGGCCAAGGAGGGAAGCGGCGTGGTCAAGGTCGAGATGATTGCCGGCGGGAGTCTGCAGCGCCTTGCCCAGGATATTCAGAGCGAAGTGGACCGCATCACCACCTTCCCCGAGGAGGCTGAAGAGCCCAGGGTGGAAATTGGTTCCCGGCAGCGGGAGGTCCTTTCCGTAGTGGTGTATGGGGAAGCCTCGGAGAAGGTATTGCGCGATACGGTGGAAATGGTGCGCGACGGTCTTCTGCAGATGGAGGATATTACCCAGGTTGAACTTCAAGGGGTGCGTGACCTTGAAATCAGTATTGAGGTGTCGCAGGCGAAGCTGCGATCCTATAACCTCACCCTCCGGGACATTGCTGACAAAGTTAAAGCCTTGGCTGTGGAGCTTCCAGGCGGCGGCATCAAGACCAGCGGCGGCGAAATCCTGGTGCGCATGAAGGAACGGCGCGACTTCGGCCGGGAGTTTGCCCGCATCCCCATCATCGCCTCCAACGACGGAACCCAGGTTTTCCTTGAAGATATTGCCGTCATCCGAGATGGCTTTGTCGATACCGATACCTATGCTACCTACAACGGTTTGCCTGCAGCCATGATCAGCGTCTATCGGGTTGGAGAGCAGACCCCGATGTCGGTTGCTACGGCCGTCAAGGAATATCTGAAAAATTACAGCCACAATCTTCCGGCGGGGTTGAAAACCGCTGTTCACCACGACCGCTCCACCATTTACAACCAGCGTCTGGAGCTGATGGTAAGAAACGGTTTCCTGGGACTGCTGCTGGTATTCGTTCTCCTCGGCCTGTTTCTTGAGACCCGGCTTGCCTTCTGGGTAGCCATGGGAATTCCCATTTCTTTTCTCGGCTCCCTTCTGTTCCTCCCGGCCATGGGAATCAGCATCAATATGATTTCCATGTTCGCCTTTATCATCGCCCTGGGCATTGTCGTTGACGATGCCATTGTCGTGGGGGAAAACATCTATAAATACCGCCAGGCCGGGATGCCGGCTTTAGAAGCGGCGATTTCCGGCGCCCGTGAGGTGGCCATGCCGGTCACCTTTAGCATCCTCACCAATATTGCCGCTTTTTTGCCCCTCTATTTCGTGCCCGGCATCATGGGCAAGGTGTTCAGAACCATTCCGGTAGTGGTTGTTACGGTTTTTATTATCTCGCTGGTGGAAAGCCTTTTTGTCTTGCCTGCCCACCTTGGCCACCGGAAGGAAAAAGACCGGAAAGGATTCCATATCTGGCTGCATCACCGTCAGCAGGCCTTCAGCGCCTGGTTCATGCGCCAGGTCAGGGAGCGCTATGGCCCCCTTCTGCATTTATGTCTGCGTCATCGCTACGTGGTTCTGGCAGCCGGTCTGGCTCTTCTTCTCATCGTCGTCGGCTACATGAAAAGCGGCCATATGGGAATGAGCATGTTTCCGCGGGTGGAATCAGATTATGCTTATGCCGGAGCTACTCTACCTTATGGGGTGGCGGTTAAAAAGACCGAGGCAGTGGAGCGGCGCCTGGTTGAGGCGGCCCACCGCATTGCCGAGGAAAACGGCGGGGAGAAACTGGTGGAGGGGATTTTCGCCATGATCAATGGCAATCTCAGTGAGGTGCGGGTAATGCTGACGCCTCCCCAGCAGCGGCCTCTTTCCACTGCCGAGTTTACGCGTCTCTGGCGTCAGAAGATCGGTGCGATTCCCGGTGTTGAAATTTTGAACTTCCAATCCGACCGGGGGGGGCCTGGCTCGGGATCTGAGCTTTCCGTGGAGCTGAGCCATCGGGACCTTGATTTGTTGGAAAAGGCGGCAGGACAATTAGCTGTCGATTTGCAGCGGTTTCCCAACGTCAAAGATATTGACGACGGTTTTTCGTGGGGCAAAGAACAGGTCGATTTCAAGATCCGTCCCGAGGGGCAGGCTTTGGGCTTGACGTCCCGGGGCATTGCCAACCAGATCCGCAACTCTTTTTATGGGGCCGAAGCTCTGCGTCAGCAACGGGGGCGGAACGAGGTCAGGGTCATGGTCCGCCTCCCCGAGGAAGAGCGTCTTTCCGAGTACAATCTCGAAGAGTTGATCCTCCGTTCCCCCAGCGGGGTTGAGGTGCCTCTGCGCGAGGCGGTGACGGTGCAGCGTGGGCGTGCCTATACGGAGATCAGCCGTCGTGCCGGTCGCCGGATTATCACCGTGACCGCCGATGTCGACCCTCATTACCAGGCTGGCATGATCCTGTCTTCAATACAAAAGGATGTCCTGCCGGTCCTGATGGAAAACTTTCCGGGTCTCAACTACAGTTTTGAAGGGAAACAGGCGGATATCTCCGAAAGTATGGAAAATCTGGTGCGTGGCCTGCTGCTCGCTTTGATTGTCATCTATGCGCTGCTGGCCGTTCCATTCAAAAGTTACACCCAGCCGGCCATTGTCATGCTCGCCATCCCCTTCGGTATTGTCGGCGCGGTCATCGGCCATCTTCTCATGGGCTACACTCTGAGCGTGATGAGTATGCTCGGCGTGGTGGCTTTGTCAGGCGTGGTTGTGAACGACTCCCTGGTGCTCATCGATTTTGCCAACCGCATGCGCAAAAAGGGAAAAACTGCCGGCCAGGCCATCCATGCGGCCGGTATCACCCGTTTTCGACCGGTTATGCTGACCACCCTGACCACTTTTGGCGGTTTGGCACCGATGATTTTCGAAACCTCGCGCCAGGCCCGCTTTTTGATTCCCATGGCTTTATCCCTCGGCTTCGGGGTGCTTTTCGCCACTTTGATCACTTTGATTATCGTGCCTGCGGGGTATCTGGCCATGGAGGATATTCAGGGCTGGCTGCATCGAAAAGTTAAGCAGCTTTTTGAGAGCAGCGAACTGCCTGAGGCAGCTGATCAGGGTGGATCATGAGCGATTCAGGCCGTTCCCAAAAGGCCGTTTTGGTGGTAGCCACCCTGACCGCATTCATGATGCCATTCATGATGTCGGCTCTGAACCTGGCCTTGCCCGCCATCCAGAAAGATTTCGGTCTGGACGCGATGCTCCTCAACTGGGTGGTCAGCGCCTATATCCTTGCCGCCGCGGTGTCCCTGGTTCCTTCCGGCAAACTGGCCGACATTTACGGCCGCAAGAAAATTTTCATCCTCGGGGTGTTGTTTTTTTTCCTGGCCTCCCTGTTTGTCGTCTTTGCCAAGGCGGTCTGGTGGCTGATTTTCTGGCGCGTCGTTCAGGGCGTGGGCGGAGGGATGGTTATGTCCACCGGCATGGCCATGATTACCTCCGTTTTTCCGCTGCATGAGAGAGGCAAGGCCATCGGTCTCAATGTGGCGGCGGTCTATACCGGCCTTTCCGTAGGCCCGGTGGCTGGAGGTTTTTTGACTGCGACCTTTGGCTGGCGCAGCATTTTCCTGGTTACTGTTCCCCTTGGGGTTCTGGCGTTTTTTCTCAGCAAAAAGATGATCCGGGAAGACTGGGCCGAGGCACGGGGGGAAAGTTTTGATCTTGTGGGTAGCCTGCTTTTGGGGGCCGCTTTTGTTTGTTTCATGTACGGTCTGTCCTTAATGCCGACCTGGCAGGGTACGGTTATTGTTTTATTCGGGATCCTGTTTCTTATTCTGTTTGTCCGGCAGGAACTGCGGACGGCTTTTCCGGTTTTCGAGGTCCGGCTCTTTAGGGATAACCGTGTTTTTGCTTTTTCCGGTTTGGCCGCTCTTATCAACTACGGGGCCACCTCTGCCGTCTCCTTCCTTTTGAGTCTTTATCTGCAGTATATTCTGGGTTTGGGGCCACAAAACGCTGGCTTGATTCTGCTTTGGCAACCCGTGATTATGGCACTCCTTTCTCCACTGGCGGGCCGCCTGTCGGATCGTATCGAGCCGAGAATAATTGCTTCCTGCGGGATGGGGTTGACCGCTTTGGGATTGTTGCAACTGGTTTTTCTGCAGCAGGATACCGGAAAAGGGTTTGTCGTACTGGCCCTGATCTTTCTGGGCCTTGGATTTGCGCTGTTTTCCTCGCCTAACATGAATGCCATCATGAGCAGTGTGGAAAAACGTTATTACGGTGTGGCTTCAGGCGCTGTTGGAAGTATGCGACTGTCAGGGAATATGCTCAGTATGGCGGTTGCACTGGTTGTTTTCGCCCTTTTTCTTGGGCCCGATGGAATTACCCCGCAGCATTACCCCTCTCTTTTGAAAGCCATTACAACCTGTTTTGGCTTGTTTGCCCTTTTATGTCTGGTCGGCATTTTCTTCTCCTTTTCACGGGGGGATTTGCGCCAAAAAATCAAACTCTAAAAATTTACCCCCTTCCTGAATAATATCTTTTCATATCTGTTATGAGCCTTCCAAATGGTCTTAAATCGATCGGGATGTCTTATGACGGTAATCGGAATTTGTCACCAGGCGGGCGATTTTTGTTCATATGGGCATTGATATCACCGGTATAGGATATTTGAAACATGGTTTTGGAATATTTGATACACCCCAAAAAGGCTTTTTGGGATTTTTTTCATTAGGGCAATTTTTATTATTAGGAAAAAAACTAATAATTTTAAATTGTTAAAAGGTTAATTAAAACACCCTCTATTTTAAAGGAGCGAGTGAAAATGTATGGCCTGTTTCTTGCCCTGATGTCTGGGTGGGGTGATATAGAAAGGGGGAAATATGCATTTGAAAAAATGGGTATTTGCATTTGCAGCCATACTTTTATTGTCATTTCCTGCTTTTGGGGATGAAATTGTTTCACTTAAAGGCGGTTATGTGGTTTTAAAACCTGAGGGGGATTTTGCTGTTGACGGTAACGGTCTTGCCGGGACAAGGGTTGATCTGGATGACGATCTCGGTTTTGAAGAAAGTGAGGGCTGGCAGGGAGAAGCTGCTTTGAGTCTGGGACCCTTTCGGCTTGCGGGGAGCTACCTTCCTCTGCGTTTCTCCGGCGATGGTACTCTGAGTAATGAAGTTATATTCAACGGCCAAAGTTTTTCCGCCACTACCGATGTTGAAAGTGATCTCGATATTGATTTTTATGATATAGCTCTTGCCTGGCATGTGATTAATATCGACGACCTTCCGGTGCGGTTCCAGTTGGGGCCGGAAATCTCGGTGAAGGTTCTTGATGCGGATGTTTCAATGGTGGCAGATGGTGGCATCCCCAGGGAGGATGAATCGGTTCTTATCCCCGTTCCGACCATAGGACTTCGTTCTCGCATCGCTTTGAGTGATTATGTTGGTTTGGTTGGGCGGGTCGGTTACGTGGAGTATGACCAGAACAGTCTTCTGGACGCGGATGCCCAGATTGAATTTTCACCTGTGCCCTTAGTAGGGATTTATGCCGGATATCGTTACCTTGATATGGATGTCGATGAATCCGGGGTATCCATCGATGCAAAATTAAATGGATTTTACGGTGGAGTAATGATCAGGTTTTAGAGGTTGCCCGACACCTTGTGCTCAAGAATTAAACGGGTTATCCAAATGGCGAATTATTGGAATTCAAAAAGCTGTTATTAGACTGGCAATAAATTAATTTTTGATAAATTAAAGCTTGCTTTTTATTTTTTTTGCGTGATATATTGCGCAATATAAGAAAAACTTGTGTAGATCTAATCTAGCCGGACAGAACATTGTTAATTAAGTATTAAAAATTCACCCACCACACAGACCCTGTAGGGCTGTGTGGTGTTTTCGTTCAGGCAACCCTTTGATTTACGCAACCAAACCCCATCCACAGGGGAGAAAGAAGGAGCAAAAGGAATGGCAGAAGGTACAGTAAAATGGTTTAATGACGCAAAAGGCTTTGGATTTATCGCACAGGATGACGGACCGGACGTATTCGTCCATTTTTCCGCGATTACTGGAGATGGCTTCAAATCTCTTTCCGAGGGAGACCGTGTCAAATTCGATGTGGTTGAAGGACAGAAAGGTCCTCAATCCGCAAATGTGCAAAAAATATAAGCAGTCTCTACATTAGAAACCAACCGAAAAGAGCTCTCCTGGAATGGGAGGGCTCTTTTGTTTTGAGTTGCCTATGACATGTTTTGCCAAATTCAACTTTCAGCCGGGCCGCTGGATCATGGAAGAGAGGACCCGGTCTTTCAAAACCTGCTCCCTGTAAGCCCGCAACAAATCATCTTTTATCAGAACACCTACGACTGCTCGCTGATCAGTGGATTGTGTAACCGGAATCAATGAGAAGCGGTATTCTTCAAAAAGATAAAGAGCTTTTTCCAGCGTGTCTTTTTGGGCAATGGAAATCACATCTTTACTCATCAGGTCAGCAGCCACAATTACATCCCTGAGATCTTCATAATCGGGAAAGGTTCCTTTCAGGTCGCGTAAAGAAAGTACGCCGGTCAGCTCGTCCTTTTCATTCAACACAATAAAATGAGGGAAAACCGCCTGTTCCATCCGCACTGCTATTTCAGACAGGGGGGTGAATGTCCGGATGGCCTCAAATTCTACGCTCATGAAATCTCTGACATGGAGATGCTGCAATACCCCAACGTCATGCCCCCGCACGAGATTGATCCCCTGGTGAAGCAGTTTCATTTCATAAGCGGAGTAACCGTAAAGTGTTCGAACGACCAATGTGCTGGCGATACAGGCCACCATCAAAGGGAGGATGGTTTCATAGTTGTTGGTAAGTTCAAAAATGGTCAGAATCGCGGTTATTGGTGCCAGCGTTGTCCCGGCGACCACGGCCCCCATGCCCACCAAAGCAAAATTGCCGGGGGCAATGGCCAAGGCAGGGAATAGTTGTTCAGCAACAATTCCCACAGCCAGCCCTAAAGAAGCTCCCCAGAATAAGGACGGGGCAAAGATGCCACCGCTCATCCCCGAGCCGATGCAAAGTGCCGTAGCCAGCATTTTTACTATCAAGAGAACCAAGGCAATTTTCAGCCCCAGGGAATTAGCCAAAGCTTCATTGACGGTTTCATAACCGACCCCCAGAACATTGGGGCACCACAGCGCGATAATCCCTAGAAGTAGACCGCCGAGGCCCGGTTTGATCCACTCAGGAGTTTTTAAACGGTCGAAGGTCCGGGTAATGCCGGAAAGAAGACGCAGAAATGTGATTCCTGCAATTCCGGCGAGAAGTCCCAGGAAAAGAAAAATAATAAGTTCTCCGTAATGATTCAAATGAAAAGCCTGCGCTTCGAAGGTCGGGAAGTTGCCCCAGAAAAACCGCGATAGAACCGAGGCAATGACGGCAGCTACAATGATGTGGCTGATGTAGGCGACTTCAATATCCAGAAGAATGATTTCCAGCGCGAATAGAGTTCCGGTGATGGGGGCATTAAAGGTTGCAGCAATTCCGGCAGCCGCACCAGAAGCAAGACAAACTCGCCGCATGTCCGGATCAAGGCGAAAAAGTTGGGCTATGGAGGAGCCGGCCGAAGCGCCGATCTGAACGATTGGACCTTCCCGTCCCACCGAAGCACCGCTTCCGATAAGGAGGCTGGTAATAAGAGCTTTTAGGAAGGTTACCCGGTGACGGATTATGCTCTGGCGAGTGGCCACAGCGGCGATAACTTCAGGAACGCCGGGCCCTTTGGCTTCGGGGACCCATCGGTAAATAAAGATTCCGGCGACGAGGCCGCCAAGGGCAGGAATGAGGATGGTCAGCCAGGGAGACGCTGCCAGGGTTTGACCAAGAAAAGTGGTTCCAGGAGGCCAGAAAGCTGTTTGAAAAAGTTCGATAAGGGTGCGAAAAACCAAAGCACCGGCAGCGGAAATTACTCCGATTGCCACGGAAAAAAGCAGAAAATAAATTGTCCCGTGCCTTTTTTTACCTTGTTTCAAAACAGGATCGGGCATTCGCAAAATCTCGATGGGATTTGGTCGGGACTCCAGGGCATTTAAAGTAAATTATCAGGCGATTCGCCGTCCGGGTTTGCGGGAATCCATCCTCAGTTTTCGATTTTGTTGTGCCGTTTCATCAGCTCAGACTGGCACACAAAAATTTTAAACAGAGCGTTGGGAAATGATTGACTGAGGGTCCGGTTGGATCATTCATAAAAAGCATCCACAACAAAAGCTACAACATAATTCTAAACTTCTTCAGGAGTTTGTACAGGAAAGCCGATACCAATACCTGAAAAAGGGCTGATAGAACGGCAGAAATGTTGAGCTTTTTGAAGACCAGGTTGGCGAAAAGGGATAGCTTTGCGTTTTCGAAAAAGCTGTGATTCAGTGGATTATTTAACCCGGCAATATCGGGTAACCTTATTTGCCTTTATTCCCTTTAGATCAGATGGTCGAATGAAATTTCATGCAGCCTATTTTCCAGGATGCTTTGCAGCTTCTCAATTTCATCGTGGACAGTGCATATCTTTTCACGAGGGCAGCAATCTTTTCTGGCCGAATTCAGACAACTGTTGAGGATAATACCTTTGGAATCCGTCTGCTGAAGAACCTCCAGAAGAGTGATTTCCTCAGGCTTTTTTTTGAGACTTAACCCACCGCTTCTGCCACGACGGCTTTGCAGCAGCCCGGCGCTGACCAGTCTGGTCGTGATTTTTCGCAAAAACCGGTAGGGTATGAACATGCTTTCGGACAATTCGGTAGCTGGAACGGGGCGCCCCCGATTTTCCGGTTTGGCAAGATAGAGTATGGTTCGAATGCAGTAGTCGGCTTCCCGAGTAATCATACTTCCCCCTCGGTCTAAAGTTATACCACATTGGTATCATAAGAAAACTATAATAGTCAAGTTATTTTCCCTATCCCTTAATCCGTGGGTCAGGGGCGGGAAAAGAGTGAAAGTGCTCGTCCTGAAAAAGTGTTTCAAAAATCTGAGGCGCACCCTTTGGTTCGGCGCTGATTTTTAAGATGCTTAGGCAGGCCAATGGTTTGTGCTATTACCCGGTCATAACTCACAGATCCAGATGGTTATAAGTTGGAAATTAAAATCCGCCTCCAGGGAAAAAAGCTGGTACAGCAACGCAACCAGGTTATTCACATCCTCAGGACGACCTTGGCGGATGAAAATTGCCTTTTTGCCTTGGGTCATGCGTTCTCCCCTTTGTCGAAACACAAATCATTAGTTCAGCCAACAGGAAAATGAATTATTTTTTAAAAAGCAAAAGAAATGCCGGGGCACGGCTGTTGCTTTATTAGCGGAAAGACGGTTAAAGAGTATGTGTTCTGAAAGTTTGTAATATGCTGAAAATATTAAATAAAAATGTTTTTTATTGAATATCCGGGCCGGCAGGATCAACCCATGACGCAGGGTTGGTGATTAATCTTTAAGCACATGTGTGCCTAAAAAAAAATCATCCAACTGGTTTAGCGGGTAAATTTTGAAACCCAGTTATGAAGAGCGATTGTTATGTCCCTTGCAAAAGAAATTTCTGAAACCAACAATGTTCATTACCAGCATCTGGGAGCTTTGCGTCAGGTAGGGGAGGTTTTGTCCCGTGATGCTGTGCAGGAAAATGTCTTGCGCGATGTCCTCGATGTGCTGGAAAAGGCGATGGATTTTCAGCGCTGTACCATTATGTTGCTCAGTCCTGATGGCACTGAGCTTTGGGTTGAAGCCGTGGGCGTGGAATCAAGCTTTAGCCGCAAAAAGGTTAAATATCGGCGCGGTGAAGGTGTGACCGGTCAGGTTTTGAATTCGGGGAAGGCGGCCATTGTCTCCCGGATCAGTGAAGCCTCGCATTTCAAAGGGCTTATTCATCGGCGGGGCAAAGGCGAGAGCCACGATTGCAGTTTCATTTGTGTTCCCATTTGTGCAAGAGAAGAGGTTGTCGGTACGCTTTTGGTTGATGTGCCTTTCTGTCCCATGGATCAGCTTCAGGTTCATCAGGCGTTTTTATCGGTGGTTGCTACTTTGGTGGCCAGTCATGTCAGCGCCAGGCGCCAGGCGGAAAAGGAACAAAAGGTTCTGAAGGAGGAAAACCGCAACCTTCGGCAGGAGCTGGAGGGGGTCTACCGGCCGGAAAACATCATTGGCAACTCCCGCGCCATTCGTTCGGTTTATCTAAAAATCAGCCAGGTGGCGCCTTCCGCGACGACGGTGCTGGTCCGGGGAGAGTCCGGAACAGGCAAGGAATTGGTCGCCACCGCCATTCATTACAGCAGTCCTCGAAAAAGTAAGCCCTTTGTGCGCCTTAATTGTGCGGCCCTCAATGAGCAGCTGCTCGAAAGCGAGCTTTTCGGCCATGAAAAGGGAGCTTTTACCGGGGCGGTTCAGAGCCGGATCGGGCGTATTGAACAGGCTGAGGGGGGAACCCTTTTTCTCGATGAAATAGGGGATTTCTCTCCGGCGGTACAAGTCAAGCTTCTGCGCGTTCTTCAGGAGCGTGAATATGAGCGGGTTGGGAGCAATCAGACCCGCAAAGCCGATGTCAGGATTATTGCCGCAACCAACCTGGATTTGGAAAAAGAGGTTGAGGCGGGCAACTTCCGTCATGATCTCTTTTACCGCATCAATGTATTTCCCCTCTTTCTACCCCCTTTGCGGGAACGCCGGGAGGACATTCTGCTTTTGAGCGAATTTTTCACCGCGCGTTATTCAGAACGCATGGGCAAGAAGGTTCATCGCATCAGTACCACAGCCATCAATCTGATGTTGGCCTATCACTGGCCGGGGAATGTGCGCGAGCTGGAGAATTGTGTCGAACATGCCGTTCTTCTCAGTCGGGACGGTGTTATCCATGGTTCTTCCCTCCCCACCACCCTGCAGATGCCTCAACTGCTGTCGGAACGCGAGGTCGGGCCCCTGCGCCTGCAAGTCGATGGGCTGGAACGAGATCTCATTGTCGACGCCCTCAAATTCCATTGTGGCAGTGTTGCTGCTGCGGCTCGGGATCTGGGTATTACTGAACGCATGGTGAGGTATAAAATGAAGAATCTCGGCATTGACAATAAACGTTTTTCTTCCTGATTCCACCGATTATTCTCCGTTCTTTCCACCCTCTTGAACCTGCCCACATTTTGGCGGCAGGTTTCATTTTTGCTGTTTCCCCCCGCTTGAGAAGCGCAATAACCGGTTTTTGTTAGAATCTAATGGATGGGAGTGCCCGGTTCAATTGATCTATGTGCCCATAAATGATGTCTGGATGGCCGCAGTTTATTCCTCTTGGATGGCTTGAAGTGGTTTTGGAATGGGTGCTGCAAGTCCCTCTCTGACAAAGTGAATGTTTTTTTGGTTTCAGCGAGGTCATTTTGAACAAAAATCGCTTTTTGAAGCAACTTAAGAAGGAACTTCCCGGGTGGATGGAGCAGGGCTGGGTCCGACCGGGGGCGGATCAGGCCATCCTTGAACAGGTGGGGCAAAGGGCCGAGAGCGCCAGCTTTCTCTCTGTCGCTTTCGCTATCCTCGGTGTTCTTCTCCTCGGCTCGGGGGTGATCACTTTCTTTGCCGCCAACTGGGGCGTCATGCCCAAAATTGTGAAGCTTGGCCTCCTTTTAGGTGGACTGTGGCTCGCTTTTGCTGTTGCCGGCTATCTTTTGCGCGACGACAGGGCCCCTCATCTCGGTCAGGCTGCGGTGCTCCTCGGCGTTATACTTTTCGGCGCCAACATCATGCTCATCGCCCAGATTTATCACATCGACAGCCATTACCCCAACGGGGTTTTGCTCTGGTCCCTCGGGGGGTTGGCGGTGGCGTGGCTGCTGCGTTCACAGCCCGCCCTTATCGCCGCCATTGCTCTGGCCGTGCTCTGGACCGGTATGGAGTCGTTTGGTTTTCAGCGCCAGATGCATGGCTGGTTTTTGCCCTTGTGGCTGGCCTTTTTGCCGTTAATCTATCGTATGCGCTGGAAACCGGCCCTCCATGTCGCCATGATCGGACTGCTGCTGTGGAGCTTCTTTTGTTTCGAAAGTCTTCGTAGTCCTCTTTTTGTCGTTCAGGTTTATTTCCTGGCCTACCTGGCCCTCTTTCTCCTTGGCCTCATCATGGACAGCTATGAACGGTGGTCATATTTTGCCGTGCCTGTGCAACGTTATTCTCTGGTTGCTGCCCTGGTGAGTTTCTATGCTCTCACCTTCCCGCATCTGCAATTCGGCTATCTTTTCCTCCACGGTACAAACATACGCCCAGGCGTTGCCACGGCCTGGCTGGCTGCCACTTCGATTCTCCTCGTTCTGGTAGCGGTCCTGGTGCTCTGGCATCGCCAACGTTTCCGGGGGCAAAAAAATCCCCTGTGGCTGCTTTGGGGTCAGGCACTGGTGGCCGCCGGTATTGTCCTTATCACCGTAAACCTTTTCATCGGTGTGCGTTACGCCAACCTCATGGCCATCGGCTTCAATCTCCTCATGTTTGCCGGCGTGGTGTGGCTAATTCTGGCGGGGAGCCATCTGGGCGACCGTTTTTTTGTCAACACAGCGTTCTTTTTCTTCGCATTGACTGTTATGAGTCGTTATTTCGATACGTTTTGGAGCCTGATGAACCGGTCCTTCTTTTTCATGGCAGGCGGCGTACTTCTCATCGGTGGAGGGATCTTCCTTGAAAGAAAGCGCCGCAAGCTCACGCGACAGATCACCTCTCGTCGTGGAGAAGGGGGTGGCCTATGAAAATATCCGTTCGTATTGTCATCACCTGCGTTATTTTGACCCTGCCCCTGGTCGGAATGATTGCCAGGAAACAGTGGACCCTGGAAACAGGCACCGCGGTTTTGCTGGAGACCCAACCGGTTGATCCGCGTTCCCTGTTTCGCGGTGATTATGTCCGCTTGAATTACATTGTCAGCGACCTCGATCTGGAAAAATTGGCCGGCGATCTTGAATTCACGCGTTATGATGATGTCTATGTGGTGCTGACCGAAGCCGAGCGCTATTGGGAGGCGCGGGCGGTTTATCAGCGGCGACCCCAGTTGGCTGAGAACCAGGTTGCTCTTAAGGGCAAAGTCAAATATGTTCAGACCTCGCGCTGGAATCCGGAGACCAAAAAATCCGAGCCCGTGAAAAGCATTCATGTCACTTACGGCATCGAAAACTATTTCGTTCCCGAAGGGGAAGGGCGGGGGCTCGAGCGCCCACCCGCCGGCAGCAAGGTGGAGATGCTGATGGCCGTGGACCGTTTCGGGCAGGCGGGCATCAAAGCGGTGCTGGTTAACGGGGAAGAGCGTTACCGGGAGACTTTGTTTTAGGGTGTGGATGCCGGAAATTACGGCAACGCACAGGTAATTTGATAAGACTCGGGCCGCTTTGATTACGGAATCAGGTGGCCCTTTTTCATGTCTTGACCGTAGATCCCGCAATTTTTCAATATCCCCGCTTAAAAATAAATTAAGATGGTAAAATGTTTGTTCGTGAACCTTTTCTGAACCGAAACAAGTGTACTCCTGCCATTTGAAGTTATGAGCAATTCCAGCCAAATTTTTCTCGTATCCCGCAACCAGACGCGGATTTTTCATAACCCCTTTGAAATTGTTTCGGTCGGAACGGTAGAGGATGTCCTGCCGGCCCTGGATCGCATTGAGCTTGCCGTAAGTCGTGGTTCGTATGTAGCCGGTTTTATTTCTTATGAAGCTGCCCCGGCCTTTGATGAGGCACTAAAAGCCCATTCTCCCGGATCATTACCACTCCTTTGGTTCGGCCTTTTCGAGAGCATGGAAACCACAGAAAACCCACCCCTTCCTCATGAGGCTTTTTCTGTGGGCAGGTGGAACGCTCTTGTGAGCAGAGATGACTACCTGGCCGCCGTCCAACGTATTCAGCGTTTTATTGCTGCCGGTGATACCTACCAGGTCAATTACACTTTTCCCATGCGCAGTTCATTTTCCGGCAATCCCTTGAACTGGTTCCGGCAGCTTTGCGATTCACAGGAGGCCGATCACTGTGCCTTCGTTGACACGGGAAGGTTTCAGATCCTCTCGGCATCGCCGGAGCTGTTTTTTCGATTGGATGGTGACCTGCTTGAGGCCCGGCCAATGAAGGGAACACGGCCTCGGGGGCGCTGGCATGGCGAGGATCAACATATTGCCGCTGAACTGGCGGCCGCGGGAAAAGACCGGGCGGAAAATGTCATGATTGTCGATCTGCTGCGAAACGACATGGGCCGCTGCAGCGAAACGGGATCTGTTGAGGTGCGCAGCCTTTTCGATGTTGAACGTTATGGGACTGTGTGGCAGATGACTTCCGCTATCATTTCCCGTACCCGTGCTCCCCTGCGGACGATCTTTGAGGAGATGTTCCCCTCGGGGTCGGTAACGGGTGCTCCCAAGGTTCGGGCCATGGAAATCATTCGTGAACTTGAGCCGCACCCACGCGGCGTTTACTGTGGAAGCATCGGCTGGTTGGGTCCTGACCGGCGGGCGGAATTCAATGTTGCCATTCGTACGGTTTGCATAGACAGCTCACAAGGTGTGGCGGAATATAATGTCGGAGGCGGCATTACCTCCGGTTCAAGCCCGGACGATGAATATCGTGAATGTTGTACCAAGGCCTCTCTGCTGACGCACTTTCGTCCTGAGTTCGAACTTCTGGAAACTTTCCTTTTTGACGGGCAATATTATCTGCTCAGCGAACACCTGCGGCGTCTTGCCGCTTCCGCAGGGTATTTTGGTTTTGCCCTTGATCTTCACCAGATTCGGCTGGCTTTGGATGAGAAGGCTGCCCGTTTCCATAGTGATATTGTGGATTTAAAGAACGAACCGCTAAAAATCCGGCTTCTGCTGGCACGGGACGGTTCGTTTCGCCTGGAATTCGAACCGATGAGGGAATTGGCCAGAGTGAAACTGGGTTTCGCCCGCGAGCCTGTAAATTCAAACGAGGCGTTTCTGTATCACAAAACAACGTATCGGGATGTCTATCAGAAAGCAAAAAGGTTGCGACCTGACTGCGATGACGTGCTGCTCTGGAATGAACGGGGTGAAATTACCGAAACGACCATCGCCAACATCGTGTTGCAGATTAACGGGGAATGGCTTACCCCTGCCGTCGATTCCGGCCTGCTGGCGGGGACAATGCGTGAGCATTTGCTGCGGTCGGGCCAAATACGCGAGTCGCGGCTCTACAAATCCGATGTGGCGCGGGCCGCTTCCATTCGCCTTATTAACTCCGTCCGCAAATGGATGGACGTTGATTTTGTAACGGAAACCAGTTCTTCGCTACCCTGATCTCCCAGGGAGGCTTTCAAGCAAATTTAACCGAAGCTACCCTGAACGAAAGGAGGGCTCAAAAATGGGCCATCTGCTTTCCGGCAAGTCGCACCTGATCCCACTGATCGACCAGCACTGCTGCTATGACCAGCCACAGCAAGCAGCCGGCACCGGTAATCTTTAGGTGTGGATGCCTTCGAAACCTTGAAGCCATACTGTTAAACCCCAGTCAATTATAGGAAAGAATACCAAGCTGAATAATGTTAGGAAATAGGATTAAATTCATATGCTCAGGCCGCCACCTACTGGGTCCGGTGACGGAAGAGCCAGGCGGCGGAAGGCAGGGTCACGCCGGCAATGATCAGCAGGGGCCAGAGTTGGGGCCAGATCATCGCTACGTCGGCACCTTCCAGGAAAATTCTGCGCAGGGCAACAATGATGTAACGTACCGGGTTGACCAGATCCATGGTCTGGAGCCAGTGGGGCATGTTTTCGATAGGGGTGGCAAGCCCTGAGAGAACGACAGCCGGCATCATCACCACGAAGGCTCCGAGGAGACCCTGCTGCAGGGTCATGGAAAAGGATGAGACCAACAGCCCCATTCCTACCATCGTGACAATGAAACACAACAGGGATAGTACCAGGGCCGATACGGTGCCCCGGAAGGGCACATTGAACCACCAGACAGCACCTGCCGAGAAGATCAGGGCATTCATGAGACCGAAGAGCAGGCCGGGCATACTTTTTCCCAGAAGGATCTCACCAGGGGTGAATGGCGCTACAAGCAGTTGGTCAAAAGTGCCGAACTCCCGTTCCCGGGCCACCGACAGGCTGGTGAGGATCATCACCACAACCATGGAAATCACTCCCCCCAAGGCCGAAACCATAAACCAGCGGCTCTGCAGGTTGTCATTGAACCAGGCGCGGTCCACCAGTTGCAGGCTGGGTCCGGCCCTGCTCGACACCCCGCGGGCAGCCAGCACACGGTTGAACTGGCCGACAATGTTCTGCAGATAACCCAGGGCCACCATGGCGACGTTGGGGTTGCGGCCGTCGGCAATAACCTGGACCGTGGCGGGCTGTCCGCCCTGAAGGTTGCGCTCGAAATCCGGCCCAATATGGAGCAGTATTCTTGCTTCTTCCAGGTTTATGACCTCATCAATTTCTTTTTCCGAAGAAAGCACCCGCGCCAGTTCAAAGGTGTCTGAGCCCTCCACCCGGGCCAGAAGCTGGCGGGAAAGAGCGCCACGGGACTCGTCCAGCACTGCGTAACGTACGTTTTTGAGGTCGTAGGTTGCCGCGTATCCGAAAACAAAAAACTGGATCAGAGGAGGCCCCACGACAATTAAGCGGCTTTTGGGGTCTTTCAAAATCAGGATGAACTCTTTGACTATGAGGGCCAGAATGCGGCGCAGTGAGTTCATGATGTCTCCAGCCTTTTGCTCAGTTTGCGAAAGGCCAGGCCGATAAAGACCAGAGCCATGAAGGCCAGCACCAGGGCGTTGGGAAGCAGTATCGGCCAGACATCACCTGCCATGAACAGGGTGTGGCTGATGGCCACGAAATAGCGGGCCGGGACAAGGTGGCTGACTACCTGGATGGCCAAGGGGGTGCTTCCCAGGTCGAATAACAGCCCTGAGAGAAACAATGCCGGCAGAAACCCTGCCACCACCGAGATCTGGGCCGCCACGAACTGGACACGAATGGCCGCCGACAGGAACAGACCGAAGCCGAGAGAGGCGAGCATGAACAGGGAACTCAACAGCAGCAGCGTCAAGACCGAGCCTCTCAACGGCACCTGAAACACCGTGGTCGCCACCACCACCGACAGCGCCATGCCGGTCATCCCCAGCAGGTAGTAGGGGAGTATTTTCCCTAAAAGAAGATCGATGCGCCGCAGGGGGGTCACCAGCAGGGCTTCCATGGTGCCGCGCTCCCACTCCCGTGCCACGACCAGGGCGGTGAGCAGAATGCCGATAAGGGTCATGATCAGGGTGATGAGGCCAGGCACCATAAAATTGCGGCTCTCGGCCGATTCGTTGAACCAGATGCGCTGGGAGATGGAGACCGCGGGGGCGGCCCCGTCCTCGCCCCGGTCTCTGCGAAGGGCGGCCCATTTTTCCCCCACCCCTGCCATGTAGCCTTGGATGAGCCGGGCCCGGTTGGCGTCCACGCCGTTCAAAATGACCTGGACCGGCACCGTTTCCCCAAGGGCAACACGGGAAGAGAAATCTTCTTTGATCCGGACGATACCATCGATAAGCCGTTCGTCCACCATCTTGATAGCGTCTACCATGGAATTTGTGCGGATAACGTCAAAATGGGAAGAGAGTTCAAAGCGTGCCGCGAGGTCCCGGGCGCTGCTGCCATGATCTTCCATGACAACGGCAATGGGGACGTTTTCAGCGTCCAGAGTCACCCCATAGCCGAAGATGAACAACAGAGCCATAGGCAGCACAATCGCCAGGGCAATGCTGCTTGGGTCGCGGATAATCTGAAGCATCTCTTTTCTGAGGATTCCGCGCATGCGCATGAAAAAAAGGTTGGAATCGGTCATTTTAGTTCCCAGCTGGATAGAGAGGGACCAGCACTTGCGTTGTTTGGCAACCCCGGCCCCCCCTCGCAAACCACAAAAAACGCAACAAAACAGAAGTTTTCAAGCTTCCCCTGCCTGCCCTTCAGCCAAAGCGATAAAAGCATCCTCGATAGTAGGTTCACGGTTTTCTTCCGTTGATGCCAGAGCTCGGATTTCGGCAGGGGTGCCCATGGCCAGGGTATCGCCCCGACTCATGATGAGCATGCGGTCGCAGTATTCTGCCTCCTCCATAAAGTGGGTGGTGACGATCACCGTGACCCCCTGCTGGGCAAAACTGTTGATGCGGAGCCAGAACTCCCGTCTGGCAAAGGGGTCCACGCCTGAGGTAGGCTCATCCAGGAAAAGAATTTCCGGTTCGTGGAGCAGAGCGGCGGCCATGGCAAGACGCTGTTTATAGCCCCCCGGAAGATCCCCTGCGGCTTTGTCGGCCCAGGGGGTCAGGCCGAACTCTTCAAAGGCCCAGTCGATGCGTTGGCGCAGGCGTTTGCGGTCCAGACCGTAAGCCTTTCCAAAAAAGCCCAGATTTTCCGTGACCGAAAGCTGACCGTACATGGAAAACTGTTGGGCCATGTAGCCCAGGCGGGATCGCGCCCAGGCTCTGGAACGGCGAAGATCCCGCCCCGCCACCCGGATTTCTCCGGCGCTTGCCGGCAGAAGACCGCAGAGCATCCGGAAAGTGGTACTTTTCCCGGCGCCGTTGGGGCCCAGCAGGCCGAAGATTTCTCCCCTGTGTACATCAAAGGAAAGCTTTTTCACCGCTTCGAAGTCGCCGAAAAACTTTTGCAGGGACCTGGTTTCCACAACCACATCTTCATTCGCGATGTCTTTTTCAAGGGCTGGCTGGTTGCCGTTGGCTTGAAATTGAGGACCTTTTCGGGGAATGAGCAGCATGAAAGAGTCTTCGAAATTAGGGGCAGCCTTTGCGACAGTGCCCGCAAATCCTGTCGGAAGGGCATCGTCCACGACATTCACAGCGTTGTTGTCGGCCACTGCCCTTATACGGCCGGAGCGAATGGTGGCATCGACAATATGGTTTTTGCTGGCGAGATGGGTATATATTGGCCGGGTTGGTTCTCCCGCCGCCGGAGACACCAGCGCAACCTTGCCCTGCATCTGTTTTTTGAAATCGTCGGGGGTGCCCGATGCCAACAGCGCTCCCTCGTGAAGTACCACCACATGATCACAGCGCTCGGCTTCGTCCAGATAAGCGGTGGAGACGAGGACACCAATGCCGTCTGTTGCCACCAGCTTGTAAACGATCTTCCACAGTTCGCGCCGTGAGACCGGGTCAACGCCAACAGTGGGCTCGTCCAAAAGAAGCATGCGGGGGGATTTGATCAGTGCGCAGGCCAGCCCAAGTTTCTGCTTCATGCCGCCGGAAAGAGCCCCGGCTCGGCGACGGGTGAAGGGGGCTAGGCCTGTCATCTCCAGCAGCTGTTCATAGCGTTCGGAACGCTGGGCGACTGGAACTCCCTGCAGGTCGGCGTAGAGGGTCATGTTCTCGGCAACCGTGAGGTCCTGGTAGAGGCCGAATTTCTGGGGCATGTAGCCCACCCGGCTCTGTATTTTGATGCTTTCGGCCACGGAATCCAGCCCCAATACCGTTACGCTGCCGCTGGTGGGTGACAGCAAACCTGCGGCGATGCGGATCAGGGTGGTTTTACCCGCCCCGTCGGCTCCCACCAGCCCGGTGACTTGTGCGGCCATGGCTTCCAGGGAGACGTCCTGCAGGCCACTGGTGACGGCTTTGTTTTTTGCGGTGAAACTCTTTGAAAGGTTTCGAACCGACAGCACCGCGTCTTGCCGAGCAGCGGCAACAGATCCCACGACATTAGTCATTTTTCCCCACCGTTACCGTTACCGGCATCCCCAGGCGAAGCTTGTCATCCGGATCTTTAACGAAAACCCGCACCTCGTATACCAGCTTGGTCCGAAGCTCTTCGGTCTGCACACCTTTGGGAGTGAACTCCGCGGTTGGGGAGATAAAGCCGATCCAGCCGTCGATGGCCTCCCCCGGGTACGAGTCGCTATGGACTCTGGCCGGCATGCCTGAAGAGATATGGCCCAGATCCGGTTCCGATACGAACACCCGGGCCCATTTCGGGTCGCTGAGGGCCAAGGTCAGCACCGGCCTTGTGGGACCGGCCATCTCTCCAGGTTCAAGAATGCGGCTCTGGACGATGCCGGTAGCCGGTGCCGTCAGGCTCATCTCACCCAGCCTCACGTTCAGAAGGGAAAGGGCGGCATCGAGGGCTTCCAGTTTCTTCTCCGCATTGGCAATATCTTCGATCCGGGGACCTTCCAGGGCGAGATCCAGGGCGTTCTCCGCCACTTTTAATTTAGCCCGGGTCACGGCCAGTTTCGATTTGGCATCGTCCAGGGTCTGTTTACTAATTGCGCCGCTTCCGGAGGTTTCAAGAATTCGCCGGTGATTTATCTGGGCATTCTGTACGTCGGCTTTTGCCGCCGCAACCTCGGCCCGGGCCTGCTCGATTTCCTGGCTTCTGGTTCCTGATTTGAGACGTTTAACCACCTCCTTTTGGGCAGCGATCTGGGCATCCGCTTCTCGGATCTGAGCTTCCAGCCGGTCTGTTTTTTGTTTCGCCAGAACCTGTCCGGTTTCGACCCGGTCGCCTTCCTCTACCAGCACCGTTTTGATGATCTCCTGTTCACTGAAGGCGAGGTTTGCGTCCCGGATATCCATGGTGCCATAGAGCTTTACCCCGTTGCCTTCCTTCGAAACCTCTCCTGCCCGATACCACCGAACAGCCAGGGTTGCGGTCGCAATCACAAGGGCCAGTACAACGATTCTGATAATCTTTTTTTTCATTTCATCACCTTATGGTTTCGCCTTCCCGGCTTTCCTGCACCGGGCTACCTGCTCTCAGCCTGCCGGGCGGGCGCTGAGTGATTCAATGGTCCCCCGAGTGTGCTCGAGGACAATGCGGCGGATCTCATCTGTCTCCTCCTGAGTATATCCTTCAAGTCCGATCATGCGAACCATGGTCTCACGGCCCACCCTGAACACTGTCACCTGCCCCATCATAGCCATAGCCCTGATCCTGGCACTTCTGGGCGACATATTTTCCATAAGCACCGTCAAAAGTGTTGCAATTGAATCGATGACCCGGGCCATAACCCGTGAATAAATGATGTCATAGGCCGCTGACGGATCTAGCTGTTCCCTGAGGATCATTCGCGCCACCCTGGGGGCTTCCGGTGAACCCACCATAAAACTGACGATACCTCCCAACAGGTTTTCCAATGCGCTACGTGCGGCTTCCCGGTTGGGGTTTTCCCCCGTTGCCAGTTCGGCCATGTTTTGAAGCGCAGTTCCGAACTTTGCCTCGATTTTCTCTACAATATAGGTTATAGCGGCCTGGTACAGTCCCTCCTTGCCATTGAAGTAGTAGGGGATAGAGGCAATATTGACCCCCGCTTTTTTTGCAATCATGCGAGTGGTGGCTGCCTCAAAGCCATATTTCCCGAAGACATCCACAGCCGCCTCCAGAAGCCGATCCTTAGCGGTGCTCTTGGGTTTCGTTATTTGTGTTTTTGCCATTGTCGTTTTCCTTTCATTCGTATTGTCACATACTAATCAATCAATTGATTAAGTCAAGTGATTGAAAAATAAATTTTGAATAATGGTGACTGGTGAACTGAAGCATGTGAGGCAAAAAATACCCGGGTTTGTCCAGGAAATGGCTGACTCGGCATCAGAATGAAATGTTTACGGCAAACAGGTCAGGGGTGGTATGCTGAGAATAAAAGGTCAGGCACCAAACGATGCAATCTCTGTGGGCTCTACCCGGTTACCTCCGGGGCACGAAATGAGATCCAAATAGTTTTTATCTGAGGAGGATTCCTGATGGGGCATTTAGTATCCGGCAAGTCGCACCTGATCCCACTGATTGACCGTCTCAACCGCTTTCCCGTCGGTCTGGTGGATAACGAAAAGCTGCGCGAGATCCTGGCTCTGCTGTTCAGCGAAGAGGAAGCGTACATCGCCTCCTGTTTTCCCCTGGAGGAGACGACGTGCGATGAGCTGGCGGCCCTGACCGGGATCGCGGCCGAAGATCTCCGGCCGAAACTGGAACGCATGGCTGAAAAAGGACTGGTGGCCGACATGCCTTACGGCGACACGGTTTACTGGCTCCTGATGCCGGGGCTGATCGGCTTCTTTGAATTTACCTTCATGAAAAAGCGCACTGACCTGCCCATGGCCGATGTGGCTCGCCTGATGCGTGAATATCTCCACGAGGTGCGGCCGGGACAGGCCGAGGAATTTTTCGGTTCACCGACCCAAATGGCCCGGGCCCTGGTCTACGAAGACCGGATACCGGTCAGCTCTACGGTCACCAGTTGGGAGGATGCCCGCCGCATCGTTCGCGAGGCGGATTTCGGTGCAGCGGGGATGTGTTACTGCCGTCACCAGCGCGAACATCTTGGTGAGAAGTGTTCCAAAGGTGCGCCGGTGGAAGGAATTTGCATAGCCCTCGACAAAGGGGCCCGCTTTCTGGCGCGGCGCGGTTTTATGAAAGAGAAGACCACCGAGGAACTGCTTGCCATTCTGGACACCGCCCGAAAATTCAACCTGACCCATGTTACCGATAATATCCGCGAAAAACCTTCTTTTATCTGTAGTTGCTGCTCCTGTTGCTGTGAACTGATGACCGGGGTCCAGGCTGGTTTCCCCGATGGGGTCGCCAAGACCCCCTTCCTCGCTGAAGTTGACGAGGAAATCTGCTCTCTATGTGGCAAGTGCCTCGACGTTTGTAATACGGCCTGTATCAAGGCGATAGAAGAAGAAAACACGGCCAGGGTGGATGAAAATGTCTGCCTCGGTTGCGGTGCCTGCCTGGATATTTGTCCTCAGAATGCCCTGCGGTTGGTGGAACGCTCACAGCGGCCAAAACCTCCCCGCAACAAAGGATTGATGTTTTTGCGCATCCTCAGGCAAAAAGGCAAATCGACCCGAATGGCCGGGTCAAAGCACAAAAAAGATTCAAACAGGTAGATCAAAAATACGGATTTGTTTTGATTTTAGCCGGCTTCCAGAACGGCGCTGAGGAATTGCTGGGTCCGCTCTTTCTGGGGATTGTCGAAGAGTTGGCTGGATGAGCCCTGCTCCTCGATTTTGCCGTCAAAAAAAAAGCATACCCGGTCGGATATTTCCTTGGCGAAACCCATTTGGTGGGTCACCATCAGCATGGTCAGGTTGTGCTTGGCCACGAGCTTTCGGATGACCTGGGTGACTTCGCCGATTACTTCAGGGTCAAGTGCCGACGTAACCTCGTCAAAGAGCATGACCTTTGGCCGCATGGCCAGGGAACGGGCAATGGCAACGCGCTGTTTTTGTCCGCCTGACAGGCGGGCCGGATGTTCGTGACATTTTTCCAGCATGCCGACCATGTCGAGCAGTTCTTCCGCCCGTTGACAGGCTTCTTTTTTACTCAGCCCCAGAACCTGGATGGGGGCTTCGATACAATTTTCCAGAGCCGTCATATGGGGGAAAAGATTGAAATGCTGAAAACACATGCCGATATTGGTGCGCTGTTGGCGCAGGTGTTTTTTGCTGGCCCGCACCAGAGCGCCGTTTTTCTCCATGTGCGTCATTGGTTCGCCATTCACATAGATAACCCCGTCATCGATTTTCTCCAGGGCCATGAGCATGCGCAAAACAGTTGTCTTTCCCGAGCCTGAGGGACCTATGATGGTGACCATCTCACCTTCAGCCACATCCAGATCCAGGGCATCCAGAACGACCAGTTCCCCGTAGCGTTTGGTGACGTTTTGAAAGCGGACGATGGGGCTGTCGTCACCGGATAATTGCAGGGGATAATCTTTTGTCAAAGTTTTCATCTTGACCTCAAACCTATTTTTTTACGGATTCTATCTTCTGTCCTGCGCAGTAGCGAGGCGGTGGGCAGGGAAATCAGCAGGAAAATTATTCCCACCATGGTGTAGGGCTCCAGAAAACGGTAATACTCCGAACCGATGGAGTTGGCCGTGTGCATCAGTTCGGCAACACCGATGACGGAGAGCATGGGGGTATCCTTGAAGATGCCGACCAGATAATTGCCCATTCCGGCGAATGCCGTGGGAATTGCCTGCGGAATAATAATTTTGGAATAGGTGCGTACCGGCCCCAGGCTCAAAGACATGGCTGCTTCCCATTGTCCCTTGGGGACACTGTCGATGCCGGCACGATAAACTTCAGACAAGTAGGATGCGTAATGCAACCCGATAGCGATCATGCCCGCGGTCCAGGGGGAGAGCATAATGCCGAATTGCGGTCCCACGTAAAAGACGAAGAATATCTGCAGAACCAGTGGTGTGGAGCGGATAAATTCGACGGTTTCGCGGGTTGCGAAAGTCAGGGGTTTGAAGTGGCTGCGTTGTGCCAGCGCAAAGACCAGCCCGAGTACGAGAGCAATAACGTAGCCGAAACCGGCCGCAAGGAGGGTGTTGCCGGTGGCCTCCAGAAGCCGCGGCAGGATCTGCCAGACAAATTCCCAGCGCCAGTCAAACACGCTTATATCCTCCCGAGTTTACGAGCCATGATGCGCTCGAGCCAGCGCATGAAGGGCGTGATCAGACATCGGGCCATGAGATAGTAAATTATCAGCGCGGTTCCGAAAACCTGTGCGGAGAGAAATGTCGAACCGTTGATCTGCTTGGCTTCGAACATCAGATCAGTAACTGAAATCAGGGCGACCAGCGCAGTGCCTTTCAGAAGCTCTATCAGAAGGTTGCCCCAGGGCGGCAACATGTTAAGGATGGCCTGCGGGAAAATAATGCGGATCATTCGCTTGGCAGGGGACATGTTGAGGGCCAGGGCTGCTTCCCATTGTCCCTTGGGTACGGAGAGGATTCCACCACGCACCAACTCCGCGCCATAGGCGCCGAGGTTCATGCCGACGGCCATGAAACCGGCGGTGAACTTGTCCAGGGTCAGGCCGAAAAGGGGCAGGACAAAGAAAATCCAATAAAGTTGGACCAACAGGGATGTCCCGCGAAAAATTTCTATGTAAACGGTTGCCGCTCCGTAAATCAGACGGTTATGGGATAAACGCATGAGGCCGGCGGCAACCGCAATCAATATGGCAACGGCAGCCGCCAGAATGGTTTGCTGTGCGGTTGTTATGGTCCCATCGACAAGACGTGGCCCAAACTCAGTTAGAAATTCGACGTATGACATGATTTATGGCTTTAACCCGGGTAAACTTAGCACCGGAAAAGTGTTGCGGGCACTCCTTCAGGGAGTGCCCGCATGGAGTGGATTATCTGTTTTTGCAGGCCCATTCAGTGGTTACGTCACCGGGCAGCTGGTTTTCCGTGTAGCCGTATTGTTTAACCGCTTCGAACATTTTCTCGGAACCAAGGTACCTGGCCCGGGCGGCGTTGAATTTTTCCATAAAATCGGTGTCTTCAAAGCGAAAGCCGATGCCGACATAGGCCAGAGTCCATGGCGGCAGATCCGCGGGGTTTGTCACGTCAACAGCACCATTGGCCTCTTTAGCTATGTTGAGGGCCGTGAAGTAGGTTAGGCCGCCGGCATCGGCACGGCCGACCCTTACCGTAGCGAGGACTTCAGTGGGCCCGGGAACGGTCATGATATTCTTGTCGGGCACGCCCTCTTTCTTGGCCGCTTCCACCGAATTGTAGCCGGCACCGGTAACGAAGATGGCCTTTTTGTTCTTGATATCCTGATAGTTGTGAATCCCCTTGGGGTTTCCTTTTGGAACGATAAAGGCATCACCGAATTTCCCGATGGGTTCGGAAAAAGCCACGTTCTGGCAGCGGCTGTTGAGGATATACATACCGCCCGTGATGATGTCGAAACGGTTGGCTTTCAGACCGGGAATCAGGCCGCCCCATTCAGTGACCACCGGCTCGATGTCGGTGTAGCCCATTTCCTCCAGAATGCCGATTGTGATGGCGTTGGCAAAGCCTAAAGGTTTGTTGTTTTCCCCGGGATAAGCCCAGGGGACCTCGTTGGCAAAACCGAGGCGGATGGTTTTCCCTTTTTCAATTCTGTTCATCAGCGGTCCGGCGTCGGCGATAGTAGTGCCAAGAGACATGGCCACAACACAAATGCTGAAAATTGCCATCCGGATGATTTTTTTCGAGTCCTTCATCGCTTTTTGAAAAAACATAAATCCTCCTTTTAAAATTAATGGGCGTTTTTTTCTTTTCTGATTTTCTTGTTTTAAAGTTTTATATATTTTTCAATATGTTAGATGGCATTTTTGATTAAGCCGAGACTGAAATTAATTTAAGCTTAATACGCATAAAAAAGTGCAAGCCAAAGCAAAGAGAGTATGGCTTGACTTCCTGGCGTAAAAATCCTGATTTCTGTCTTTATTCTTTTATTGGTTTGTAACAGGGCAGAGCAACCCGCGACCCGACTCTGCCGGTGGGCAGAGGCAAGCGCTGCTCTGAAAGAAACGGGGATCTTCGAAGCATTACACAGGGCAACGTTCTCAACGATCCCCTTGCGGGAAAAGGACGGAACACCCTGGCAGGGTGTCGCCTATGCGGGGCATCATACAACGGTTTGTTATTGAGGTCAATTCTTGAAAAATTTTTAACTTTTTTCTCTTTCTTTTCAGGAGGATATAAGGAAGGGAATTTTTAGCGTTGCGAGACTGCCAGGCGCACTCCGAGGCCGATCAGCAGTGCTCCGCAGCAGGCATCCAGCCAGCGCCGCATGGTGGATTTCAGGAACATCCTTCGGGTGTTTTCAACTACCAGGGTTACCGTAACCAGCCACAGAATCCCCTGGACATAATGAATGCCGGCAAGAAGCAGTGACTTCGGCAATACGGGGTCGGTCGGGCCGATGAACTGGGGCAGGAAAGCCAGATAGAACAGTGCCACCTTGGGATTCAGAACATTGCTGAGAAAGCCTTCCAGGAAACAGCGCCGTAATGAGGCATTATGTATAAGAACGGAATTATCCATTCCAACAGGCGCTTGAATCCCTCGCCATGAAGCGTGCAATGATTTTGCACCAAGCCAGACCAGGTAGGCGGCCCCACCAATTTTCACCAGATGAAAAGCTTGCGCCGAATGCATCAGAATCGCCGAAACACCCAATGCGGAAAGAGCGGCATGCAAAAACAGGCCGCTGCATACACCAAAAGTTGTGGATATTCCCCCTTTCCGCCCGTCCCTCAGGGCATTGCGCACCACCAGCATGGTATCGGCTCCCGGGGTCAGCGTCACTACCGCGGCTACGAGGCTGAATGCCAGGACTTGTGAGTCGAGCATGTTTTCTCCTGCAAGTGTGCCTTGGTTTGGTATGTAAATCTTCGACCACTTTCTGGTATTTATACCTCATCCACTCATTTGAGTGTCCCATAATTTTCTGCGTGCAGGCCAGGGGCCGGGGCAAAAGGGAATACAAATACCAAAAAAGGGAATAATTCTGACGCTTAGAGCTCATGGGGTTCGCTTATTGTTCAGCATTCGGGTAGAGGGTGTCCTTGACCTTTTGAAATTTCTAAGGAAAATACCCCGAATGCATTTCGCCAGTTTTTCACCCACCGGGCAATGTCGGAGAATAAACAAGAAACCCACCCCTTTGACCTGAACTTCCGGCAGGGTATAATTTCCAATGGCGTCTTTGTATCGCAATTCAAGAATCGTTGTTTAGTATCTACATCGCCACAAATGCTTCATCACAAGGCCCTTTTATCTTTCCGAACCGCTTGAATGAAGGAGAATCATGTTCTTTCGTTTATGGGTCATGGGGTGGCTGGCGACGGGTCTTCTTTTCTGCGGGCCCACGCTGGCCTTAGACAAGGATGGGGCGATTCCACCATTGCTGGAAAGCCTCCGGCTGGAACAGAAACTGTCCTTTTGCGGGGAGGTGGTCCCCCTGGAAGACCCCGAGGTGCGAGAGCGTATGGAAAAGGAACTCCTGCTGTCGCTCTGGGACCGGGATCAGGCTGTATTATGGCTGAAGCGGTCCACCCGCTATTTCCCTGTTATTGAAGCTATGCTTTCCCGGGCCGGGCTGCCAGATGACCTGAAATATATCGCAATTGCCGAGAGTGCTTTGCGGCCACATGTCGGCTCACCCAAGGGCGCTATCGGCTTTTGGCAATTTTTACCGGAGACAGGTCGTCTTTACGGCTTGACCGTCAATGAGTTTATTGATCAGCGAAGAAGCCTCACCGCTTCGACCAAGGCTGCAGTAAATTATTTTTCCACGCTTTACGAAAAATTCGGATCCTGGAGTCTGGCGGCTGCGGCATTCAACATGGGAGAGGAGGGTCTGCAGGCGGAAATCCTGGCCCAGAGTGTCAATAACTTCTACCGTCTCTACTTACCTTTGGAAACTCAGCGGTTCTTGTTCAGGGTCCTTTCGGCCAAACTGATCCTGACGCAGCCGGAGCGTTACGGCTTTCATTTGCAGGACGGGGATTATTACCCTCCCATCAGGCATACCACCGTCGAATTGACCTGCTATGAGGAGGCCAGCCTGACGGTGGTGGCGCAGGCGGCGCAGACCGATTTCAAGCGGATCAAGGATTTGAACCCGGAGTTGCGCGGTCACTATCTGGCTGCGGGAACCTACACCCTGGCCGTCCCCGAAAACACGCCATCCGGGTTTCAAAAGCGTTTCAACAAGATCCACCAGGAATGGAGCCAGGAGAGGCAGGAGCGAATCTACATCGTTCAGCCCGGCGATAACCTCTCGACCATTGCTCAACAGTTTCGTGTACCCCTGGCCGCGATCCTGATATGGAACCGCATCAACATCGATCACCTGCTTCATCCCGGCGATCGTCTGATTATCTATCCCGCTGAAAGTCCCACCGACAGCCCCTGAGGACATTTTTTCTGTGCACTTCTTGTGAAACACGGAAAGCCCTCGAACACTTTAGTCAATTATCATTGATCTTTTTTTCATCCATTGAAAAAACTCGAAAAAAACTCCAATTTCTCCAAAACGGTGGAATGTTCGAAGAATTGAACTCAACAGAAAAATCCTGGCCACCTTTTTTATTAAATATCGGCTTGCGCAAGGCGGGTTCGGGAGCCGAAGGGTGAAAATGTCTGGGCATGTCTGTTGCTCTGCTTGAGGTAACGACTATTGATGTCTCAATATTTTTCAACTTACAAACACTTGAAAATATTAAATAAAAATTCTTTTTAAAGACATTCAGGTCTATCCTTGCTTTCAATAATAGGGAAATTATGCTTATCCGGTAGGCATTTGCCTGCTTAAAAAAAGACCATCCGGTTGCAGGAAAAAAGATTATGTATTTTCAAAAGGGGTGAAAACAAAAATAAACCAGTGTGTATTAATAAATATCCACTTTTTAGTATTGCCATGAATGTAGTTGTTAGTTAGATTAATAAAATTCTTCAGCATTTGGCGCAGTTAATAAAAAACAATATATTTTGATAATGAATATCGGTTCTAAATGGTGACAGGAAAGAAGTCGTTGCCTTTTACAATGTTAATTGTCACCAAGGCAACCTGGAGTTTTGCGTTCCAATTGGTCCCCCCATCTTTTCAGCATAAAGTCAACTAAAGGAGAAACGCATGCAAAAGAAGAGTGTAAGGGTTTTCATGTCGTTCATATGTGCCGTCACCTTGGTGTGGGCCTTCGTACCCATGGCTCATGCGGAGGAAATCATCATTGGTGGTGCCTTATGCTCCACCGGTGTTCAGGCCCCACTTGACGAGCCGGGGTTAAAAGGAGCCCAGGTGGCTGTCAAGGCCATCAATGATGCAGGTGGACTGCTTGGTAAAAAAGTGAAATTTGTCAATCTTGACGGCAAGAGCGATCCGGTCACCGTCGGCAATATCGCTGTTGAACTTCTCGATAAAGGAGCCAAGCTGATGGTCGCTCCGTGTGACTTCGATTTTGGCGGGCCTGCCAGTCGCGAAGCTCAGAAGTACGGCGTCGTCGGTATTTCTACCTGTGCCTCCGACCCGCTCTACAGCTCCTGGTCTCTGGGTGACAAACAATTTACCCTTTCCATGTGGAATACCACCATGGGTGCCACGGCTGCTGAATATGCCTTCAAGGAGCGAGGCTGGAAAAACGCCTATGTGGTCACCGACCAGTTCATCGCCTACACCAAAAGCCTGAGTAAATACTTTATTGCCCATTTCAAGAATATTGGCGGCACCATTCTGGCGGAAGACACCTATACCAATGGCGACCAGGATTTTTCTGCCCAGTTGGCTCGCATTAAAGCCCTGAAAACCAAACCTGACGTTATTTTTATTTCCTCCTACCAGCCCGATCTGGGGATGATCATCCGTGCGATCAGAGAAGTGGGAATTGACGCTGCAATCATGGGTGGAGATTCCTATGACGATCCCAGCCTGTTTTCTGCTCTCGGTGAGAAATTCGGCAATAACGTTTATTTCGTCACTCATACCTGGATGGGCCCTGAAGCTCACAAGGATATGCCCAAATTCCTCAAACTTTATAAAGAATATTACGGCACTGAGCCTGACACCTCTTTTGTGGCCACCGGCTGGGATACCATCATGCTTTTGGCTGAGGCTGTGAAAATTGCCGGTACAACCGATGGTGCTGCAGTTGCGAAAGCACTTGAAACGAATGAATTCAATCTGCTGACCGGTAAGCTCAGCTACAAAACCGCAGCTGAGGGACATGCCCCCGACAAAGCTTCGGTTTTGGTGGAGCTCAAAAAAGGCAAGCCCTCTTTTCTGGGATGGCGGCGGCCAGCCAGTCCGCCTGCCCCCTGAGAACTTTCGTTTCTCTATGCTTATTTAGCAGGCAAATGACTGAGAATGGGGCAGGTGTTTAACCTGCCCCTCCTTTTGCAGCCTGGTTTCAGAGTTTCAGACCGGGCGGTTTTTATTCCCCTTTTGAGTTGTTTTGGCAGAATCATGTCTGAGCAAATGCTCCGAGCTTATAATATCTCTGTTGATTTTTCCGGTTTGCGCGCGCTTGACCAGGTAACCCTGGAGGTTGAGTCCGGGGAAATTGTCGGCCTTATAGGTCCCAACGGTTCGGGCAAGACCACCTTGGTAAATGTTTTGACCGGTCATGTTCGGCCCATGGCGGGGGCAGTCACCTGCTCGGATATTGACATTACCCACATGACACCTCGCAATATTGCACTCCAGGGAATATCCAGAACTTTCCAGATCGTCCGTCTTTTCAGCAACCTGACAGTGTCTGAAAATATCGAGGCAGCGGCCATCTCTCACGGTTGCTCCCGGCGCTCAGCTCGCCGGAAAGCGGGACAACTGCTTGAGAAATTCGGGTTGGAGCGTGTCCGGGACCAGTTTGCCAATACCCTCAGCTATGGTGATGAACGGCGGGTAGAGATAGCCCGTGCCCTGGCAGGCGATCCCAAATTTCTCCTGTTGGATGAACCGGCTGCGGGGATGAACGAAACAGAGAGCGAATCCCTTTTGGAACTGCTTGCGTGCCTTCCCTCGGAACAAAAGCTCGGTATGTTGATCATCGATCATGATATGGGGCTGATGATGCGGTTGAGCCATCGTCTCCACGTTCTGGCTTCAGGAAAAACCATTGGTGAAGGGAGCGTTGAATACGTGAGGAAGCTTCCCCAGGTTATCGAGGCCTATCTGGGCTCCGACGGAAACGGCAGGTGAACTCATGCTTAAAGTGGAAAACCTGAGTGTCAGCTACGGAGCTATCGCGGCCGTTAAAAAAGTGGATATCGAGGTTCGCGAGGGTGAATTGGTTACCCTTCTGGGCGCCAATGGTGCCGGCAAAACCACGACCCTGCTGGCAATTGCCGGGGTCCTCAGAAATTCCGGAAAAATTCTGTTTCGGGATCGTGAAATCAGCCATTGGTCTCCGGAAAAAGTGGCCCATGCCGGTATCGCCATGGTCCCGGAAACCCGCGATGTTTTTGCTGACCTGACGGTTCTGGAAAATCTTCGCCTGGGCGCATTTACCAGAAGGAAGGATACCCAGGGTTGCGAAAAGGATCTCGCCGGGATGTTCGAGCTTTTCCCTATCCTGGAGGAGCGCCGCACCCAGCCGGCGGGGACCCTGTCGGGAGGGGAGCAGCAACAGCTGGTTATCGCCAGGGCTCTCATGTCGCGCCCGCAACTGCTGTTGCTGGACGAGCCTTCCATGGGGCTGGCTCCGGCCATTGTCGACAAAATTTTTGATTACATTGCCCGGCTTAAGCAAACCGGCCTGACTATCCTGTTGGTGGAACAAAATGCCCGCAAAGCGCTGACCTGTGCTGACCGTGCCTATGTTCTGGCCCTGGGCGAGGTCGCCGCCTCCGGCAGTGCCCGGGAAATTTCCGAATCCTCCGATCTGGCAGCGCTATATCTCGGGGGATAACTTTCAAGAGAAGCTTATGACGGGACAAATTGTACAATTTGGCATTGATGCCTTGAGCCTTGGCAGCCTCTATGCTCTGATGGCCCTTGGTCTGGTAATTGTTTACGGCATTTTGAAGCTGGTTAATTTCGCCTATGGCGAACTCGTCATGGTGACAGGTTATACCCTTTTCCTTCTCAACGGCTCGCCCCTGCCGTGGTTGGTCATGGCCCTGGTTGCGGTCATCATCGCCATTTTAACCGGTATCAGCACCGAACTGGTCGCTTTTAAGCCGGTGCGGGAAAAATCAGTCACGGCCGTTCTTATTACCTCCTTTGCCTTCAGCACACTGCTGCAGAATTTCGTTCTTCTGTTTATTTCCCCGCGCGCCCGTCAGGTGCCACTTCCTGATATTTTCACCCAAACCGTTGAATTGGCCGGCGTCATCGTGCCTCTTCGCAACTTGCTGACCATCGCCTGTGCCTTCATTATGCTGGGGCTGTTTTCCTGGGCATTGAAAAAAACTGTCCTCGGCATTGCCCTGAGGGCCGCAGCCTCTCAGTTTCGTATGGCCCGCATGCTTGGAGTGCCGGCAAACCTTATAATCACCACTGCTTTTGCCATCAGCGGCCTGTTTGCCGGGGTGGTGGGGATACTGTGGCTCGGCCGCATCGGCTCGGTGGTGCCGGGGATTGGCCTGGAACCTCTGCTGGTAGCCTTCATCGCCACGGTAATCGGTGGAATGCGCAGTCTCCAGGGAGCAGTGGTCGGCGGTTTTCTGCTTGCGTTCGTCGATGTTTCCCTCAACTACCTTTTGCCGCAGCATCTGCTGCAATTCCGCGATGCTTTCACTTTTTCATTTGTCATCCTGTTCCTGTTGATGAAACCCGACGGGCTGATTCCCGGACCGGCTTCGGGGGAAAGGACTTGAACGGGGCATCCATATGTTAAATCGACAAAGTGTACTGACTTTTTTCCTTCTCATCGTGCCGATTTTACTGCTCCCTGGTGCGGTCGGCATCATGGATCAGCGTTTCATGCAACGCATTGCAACCGTTCTCTGCATCAACCTGATCCTGGTTTTGGGCCTACAGGTGTTCATGGGTAACTCCGGCATCCTGTCATTCGCGCATATCGGATTTATGGGGATTGGCGCCTATACCTCGGCGGTGCTGGCGATGCCTGTGAGGATGAAGTCAATGGCCTTACCGGATCTTTACAGCTGCCTGGCAACCATTGAACTTTCTCCCATCCTGGCCATTCTTATCGGCGCTCTTGTGGCTGGCCTGGTAGCGGCGCTGGTTTCCTATCCACTGATGCGGCTCTCCGATGCTGCGGCGGTGATCACATCCTTTGCTTTGCTGGTGGTCATTCACACAATCATGGTTCACTGGTCCGCACTGACCAACGGACCGAGGACACTGTTTGGCTTAAAATCGGCTACGAATCTTTATCTGGCAGCGGGTTCTGCCGTTGTAATGGTTGCCCTGGCCCTCTTTTTTAAAGAGTCACGTGCGGGGGTTTTGTTGAGAGCGGTGCGGGACGACGAAATCGCCGCAGTCGGCATGGGAGCCCATCTTTCCCGTTTACGCTGGTACGGGTTCATCTTGAGTGCGCTGATGGCGGGCTTTGCCGGCGGCCTGTGGGCTCACTTCATAACCTCTTTTTCGCCAAACGCCTTTTATCTGAAAGAAACCTTTGTAATTCTCGGTATGCTCATAATCGGCGGCTCTCTGACCGTATCGGGCGCGGTTTTCGGGACCTTTGCCGTCACCATCGCCTATGAACTGCTGCGTTTCACAGAAAGTTCCATCAATATCGCTCAACTTTTTCCCAAGCCGGTGGTTGGTTTGACAGAAGTTGTTCTGGCTTGTGCCATGATTGCCACTCTGATTCTTAAACCGGGCGGTATTATGGGGGCCAGGGAGATTGGGCATTGGAATATTTTCCGGAAGTTTTTCCCGGATAAAAACGTGTGAATTTGAAAAAGATAAATATAGGGGGATGAAAATGGATTGGAAAACCAAATATCGTTCTTTTTATTACGAAATGGCGCCGGAACCTGAGGATATTGAGCTCAAAAAAAGCGAAACCGCCATGCTGGTTATCGATATCCAGAACACTTATCTTCAGCCGTCGGAAGACCCTGAAACCCGAAAACGTTGGGAACCGTTCATGAAGCGAATGAACACTCAGGTTATTCCAACCACGGCAAAATTGATCCAAAAATTTCGCACGGAAGGGATCGATGTTATCTTTGCCCGCATTGCATGCCTGAAAAATGATGGCCGGGATCGCTCCTTGAGCCAGAAGAAGCCGGGTTGGAATTATCTGCTCCTGCCGAAAGAAAGTGATGAATCTCAGGTTGTTCCGGAACTTGCTCCCCAAGGGGATGAAATCGTTATCTGCAAGACCACGGACAGTGCCCTGACCGGCAGCAATTTGCGTCTTATTCTCAATAATATGGGGATCAAGAATGTCGTTGTTACAGGGATTTTTACTGATCAGTGCATTTCCTCCTCGGTGAGAAGCCTGGCCGATGAAAGCTTCAATGTCATTGTGGTTGAAGATTGTTGTGCCGCAGGCACCGACGAACTGCACTACCAGGAACTGGAAATTCTGAACATGATTTACTGCCACGTGGTTTCCAGTGAAGAAATGCTTGGTTTTCTGGCGGAGTAGCAGCGTTTCGCTGCCCCAAAGTTTTACAGGGGAATTTTCTGCCGGTGGCTTTATAATTTTTTCGAAACTCGTAAGGTTTCGCTGGAGCAACTGCCGTCTTCCCCTGTTGGTTGTCTCAGTGGATAAGGCCAATTAAAAGTCAAAAGCCCCTTCGTTTTCAGAAGGGGCTTTCTTGTTTTTATCTGATATTGACCGGCAATCGACGCCTTAAAGAAGTGAATTTCAAAAAGTTATCCCGCTATTGGCGCCCTGGAATTTCCTGGGATCAATCAGGCCTGGGAAAATTGCTGTTTCCAAAGAAGCCATGCCCTGATTTACGACAATTAAAATACCTTTTCAGGTTGCTACTTCAGATCGCCTTTCCCTATTCTTTCTTGTCCTTCAACAAGCCCTCCAGCCCGGCAAAAGGTTTAAACGTGGTGGATGGTTTTTGCTCTTCTTCGCCCGCCGTGGTGACGTCGTACCAATCCTCGTGGAAGCTGCGGGAATGTTCATTTTCGTGGCAGTAGAGGCAGAGGAGTTCCCAATTGCTGCCGTCGGGCGGATTGTTGTCGTGGTTGTGATCTTTGTGGTGAACGGTGAGCTGGGCCAGCTTTTTTCCTTCAAACTCACGACCGCAACGGGCGCAGACTGCGGGGAACAGCTTCAGGGCACGCTCCCGGTAGCCTTGCATGCGGCCCTGCTGTTCCCGTCGGGCCTGAGCCATGAATTCTTCTGCTTTGTCTTGGCCTGATGCCGGTTTTTTAGGTCTCATTGCTCCCTCATGAAAAAAACTTCTTTTTATAACTGGTCACCGCTCCGTTGTTGCCAGCTTCAATGCTAGTGTGACGAACACCAGCCCTGCCGTCCGATTCATGAGCTGCTGAATCTTCGGCGAGCGATTGAGCCATTGTCCCAAGGTGCCGGCCAGCACTGCCACGCCGCCGAAAATCAGAACCGTGGAGAGGATGAATACCATCCCCAGCAGTACGATCTGCAAAGTCAGGGGGCCTCGTGCGGGGTCGGCAAACTGGGGCAGGAAAGCGAGAAAGAAGATGGAAACCTTGGGGTTGGTGACGTTCATGATGATGCCCCTCCGGTACAGTTTCCCGCCGTTAAGCCCGTTGTTGCGTTCGACCTCTATGGTTGTGGCCGAGGCCCGGAAAGCATGCCAGGCAAGGTAGATGAGGTAAACGGCGCCGAAAAGCTTCAGCCCTGTGAAAGCTATGGCCGAGGTCTGGAAGATAATGGCGACGCCTAAAGCCACGGCCGCGGTATGGACAATCAGCCCGGTACAGAGACCCAGGGTAACGATCAGGCCGGCCTTACGACCGTGCACTGCGGACTGAGTCAGGACAAAAATATTGTCAGGACCAGGGGCCAGGGCCAGTAGAAGGGATGCCGCAAAAAATGTTGCCAGGGTTTCAATGGGGATCATGTCTGCAGTTTTTCTCGGGCGATTGGAAAATAAGTTTGTAAGAATCTGATTAATTTAAGAATTTTTTATTAAGCTAAATTTCAAAGCGTTGTTGCCCTGTCGAACCTCCAAAGGTTTATGCGGGGCCGCCAACCCTCCAAATAAATTGCCAACCAAGAATTTAGACAAATCATCCCCTGATGACAAGACTAATTTCCGGTTTCAAGGATAAGCTTCCCTATCTCAGGTGCCTGGATTTTTTGCTCATCCTTGTTCTAAAGAAATTTTTGTAACCTTTTTCTTCCAATTCCGTTTTAAGAATGACTGTCCACAAGGGGCGGTGAAACGATTTCAATTTACGATAAAATGGAGGTTCAAGATGAGTATGTCGGGAATGCTGAAAACGGGATTGACGGTTCTTCTGCTGGTTTTCTTCTGTGCAGGTTTCTCCTTCGCTGGGGATAAAATACAGAAAAAGGATCAGATCCGTAAAAAGGACACCTCTTGCCAGAGCTATATTCAAAAGCAGGATGTCCGGGTTGACCTGGCCAAAGATCAGACTCGTGACCGCATCAAAGACCAGAAAAAAGATGGCTCATGTCAGAGTTAACCGATTGCAGATGGGCCATTGGGGCTCTTCCTGGGGGGGGAGCCTGATTTTGTAAATAAAATCTTTTGTCTCCACTTCTTTATTGGCGGGGTGAAACGGTAGTCAACCGTTTCACCCCGTTTTTTTCTCAAGCTTTTGCGGTTTACACTCCCATAATATCAGCCCTTGGCAGGGCGTTTTTTGAGGGGTAGCACCGGTCGCAGGGTTGGACCGTTGTAGACCTGGCGGGGGCGGCCGATACGATGCCCCGGTTCTTCGATCATCTCTTTCCATTGCGATATCCAGCCGACGGTTCGCGCTACGGCAAACAGAACGGTAAACATCTCCGTGGGGAAGCCCATGGCCTTGAGGATAATGCCGGAATAAAAGTCGACATTGGGGAAAAGTTTGCGTTCGATAAAATAATCATCCTCAAGCGCAATACTTTCCAGTTCCCGCGCCAGTTCCAACATCGGGTCATCCACGCCCAGCTCGTCGAGAACCGCATCGCTGGAGCTTTTAAGAACGGCAGCCCGGGGATCGTAGTTTTTATAAACCCGATGTCCGAAACCCATGAGCCGGAAGGGGTCGTCCTTATCCTTGGCTTTTTCCAGGTATTGGGGGATGTTGTTTTTGTGGCCGATTTGCTTGAGCATTTCCAGCACGGCCTGGTTGGCGCCGCCGTGGGCTGGACCCCAGAGAGAAGCGATGCCGGAGGCGATGCAGGCAAAAGGATTGGCCTGGGAAGAGCCGGCCAGGCGTACCGTCGAGGTGGAGGCATTCTGTTCATGGTCGGCATGGAGAATAAGGATTTTATCCATGGCCTTGACCAGGGCCGGGCTTGGTTGGTAGCGCTCGGCCGGGACAGAAAAGCACATATGGAGAAAATTTTCGGCATAACTCATGTCGTTCCGGGGATAGACAAAGGGCTGGCCCAGCATGTATTTGAGACTCATGGCCGCCAGGGTCGGAATTTTTGCGATTAGGCGATGAGCGGAAATTTCTCTCTGGCGAGGATCCCAGATATCCAGGGAATCGTGATAAAAGGACGATAATGCCCCGACGACACCACACATGATGGCCATGGGATGGGCGTCTCTGCGGAAGCCGCGGAAAAAATGGTGAATTTGCTCGTGAACCATGGTGTGGTAGATGATATTTTTTTCGAATTCCTCTTTTTCCTTCCGGTTCGGCAAATCACCATAGAGAAGCGTGTGGGCCACCTCCAGAAAGCTGGTGTTTTCGGCCAGGTCGCGGATGTCATAACCGCGGTGCTGGAGGATTCCCTCGTCCCCGTCGATAAAGGTGAGACCCGAGCTGCAGCTTGCCGTCGAAGTAAAACCGGGATCGAGAGTCAGGTGGCCGGTCTTGGCGAAAAGGGGGCGGATGTCGATGGCGCTTGGTCCCTGCGTGCTTTCGACGACCGGAAAGGTCCAGTTTTCGCCAGTTTGGTCATTAGTCAGGGTGAAAGTTTTTTTGCTCATCTATGCGTTCCTTATCCTACATTGGAAGTTGATAGGGGGCTTGTCGCGGACCGGCCGGGGCACAGCAATAAGGCCGGGGCGGGCTTCTGGTCAAAGGTTATGATTTCCCCCAGTAATTTTTAATTATATTAAAAATTATTCTTAGAGCAATTACCCGACAGCTTAAATTATCGAGATTCTTTGTGCATATTGAAACGGCGTGGGAGGTTGACCTTCCAACCGCTCCTGGAAATCCATCGACAAAATTAAACAGAAATCCAGCCAAAGGATGACTGCCCGGCTATGATGGGCCGGATGCCCTGTTCGGCGGGAGTTGATCACAATAGCCTTTAAGAATCAGGCAGTTTTGCTCGCTCGCAAAAAGGGCTGCTTTCAAGATCGCGGTCCTTTTCTGTTTGTTGTTTGAAACTCTGAAATCGAGCAGCAATCGTGTAATCTTTAAAAAAACAGGAGGTGCCCTATGCGTGTCCTTTGCCTGTTGTTGTTGCTGTTGTCGATCGGGTTCGGTTCGGCGTTTGCCGGGCCGGGGGATATGGCTGTCAGCCTCTATGCCGGGCAGCTGACCGGTAACAAGTGGGACGACTTCTTCAGTGGCGAAGAGGTGGCCTCAGAGGACTCCTATCTGCTGGCGGCCACCCTGGCCCGCCGCCTGGGAGGGTATAAAAACCTGCTCAGCTATGAGATCGAGGGGCAGGTTGTCCGCCATTTTAAGTTGCAGGAACACTGGGAGTTCAACGCCCTGGGTGTGCTGCGCTGGGAGCCGTTCTTCTGGGACGAATGGTTGGAAACAAGCGCCGCCTTCGGCATGGGCCTCTCCTACGCTACCAGCAAGCCGGAGGTCGAGATCGAGAATGACGGCGACAGCAGCCAGCTTCTGGTCTACTGGATGATCGAGCTGGCCATTGTTCCCTTTGCCGGCCGACCGGAACTGGAACTGCTGACCCGCCTCCATCATCGCTCCACCGGCTACGGCCTGTTCGCCCACAAAGGGGGCTCCAACGCGCTGGCGGTCGGCCTCAGGTATCGCTTTTGAAAAACCATTGTCGCTTGTACTACCTTCTTTGCCATCATCGGCTCGCTTGATGTCTCGGCGATGACTGCCGCCATGACGCCGCAGGCCGAATCCGCTGTTCGCTCTCGATTTTGCGATTATCTGCTCTTGATTTTCCATTTTCTTGTTACGAGCCCCCAAGTACGACAAATTCCTGGGCCGGAGTTTTCTCGTGGCAACAGTGTGATATAATTAAGGACCTTGCGGAAGGCCCGATGTCCGGGCGCCGCCGGTCGCCAACGGCGCGACCTCCCCAAAAGTGGTTTTTTATCAACTGTCAGTTTAAATTTGCGGAACAGCCTGATTTCCCGCAGTGCTAACATCTCTCGATGAGGTTTTAAATGAGTAATGGGACGGATACTGTCCAAGAGTTGATCAACCGGTTGCAGCAAGAGGAGAGCTTCCCGGCTATCTCGCAAAATATCAGTGAAATTACATGTAAAGCATCCCCCAGCGGTGATTCATCGGCCGGCCAGCTGGCTGAGTTGATACTGCGCGATTATTCCCTGACCAGTCGGCTGCTGAAGGTTTCCAACTCAGCTATGTACGGCCAATTTTCCGGAACCATTTCCACCATCTCGCGCGCGGTGGTGGTGCTCGGTTTTGAGGAGGTCCAGTGCTCTGCTGCCGGGATGATCTTCTTTGAACACCTTCAGGACAAATCGAAATCAGAGCATGTCAAAGAGGCGGTCCTCTCGGCTTTTTTGAGCGCTATTCTGGCCCGCAATCTGGCTAAAAATCTTGATCTGGATGGCTGGGAAACCTTTTATATCGGCGCCATGTTCCACAACTTCGGCCGGCTGCTGGCGATGTATTATTTCCCCGAGGAGTTTGCCGTTTATCAGCAATTGCTGGAGGAGGGGGAGGTTGACGAGATCCAGGCCAGCCGACGCGTCCTGGGAGTCAGTTTTAATGATCTCGGCATTGGCGTCGCGAAATCCTGGGGTTTACCGGAAAAGATCATCATCAGCATGGAGCTGCCCGATGAAAAGAAGCTGAAAAAGGATGCTAAAAAGGTTGATCACCATCAGCTGCTTCCTCATTTAGCCAATGAACTCTGTGACATCACCATAAACGTGCCGCCACAGGCCCGGGAAAATCATCTGAAACAGGTTTTGGAAAAGTACCAAAAACTTTACCCTTTGCGCGAACATGAAGTGGCCGGGATGATGGAGGCTGCCATTAAGGAATTGAAGAGTTTTTCCGAAGCCTTGCAGCTTGATTCCACAGACTTAAGGCGCCTGGATGAGCGCAGTTTAAAAGCTGAGGAAATATCAGAACGCAAGCCGACTATCGAAGAGCCTGCTGCGGCTCCGCTGACATCACTTGGTCGCTTTGAAATCTCTGAGCCGGCCAAACCGACCGAAAAGCTCACCCTGCAGGAGGAACGCAAGCAGAAATTGCAGACCGGCATCCAGGAGATTACCAACGTCATGCTCGAGGATTTCAGTCTCGACAACGTTGTCGGCATGATCCTCGAAACCATCTATCTCGGTATCGGTTTTGACCGGGTGGTGATTTTTTTCAAAGATCCACGTGCTGCGCAGATGCGGGCCCGTTTCGGCCTGGGTGCCAATACGGCAAAAATCCTGGGCATATTCAGTTTCCTGTTGAATCCTGAGCAGAACGATTTGTTTAACATGGCGATGCGCGAAAACAAGGACCTTTACATCCGCGATATCTTTGACACGGAACTCAGCGATTTCAAACCGAAATGGTTCAAGGGACATATTTTCTGCCCCAGCTTCCTTCTCTACCCGATCCTCATTGGCGGCAAGCCGGTCGGGATGATTTATTGCGGCTACGATAAGACGGGAGAGACGCTTGATACCGAGCAGTTCAACTCCCTGAAGACCCTGCGCAACCAAATGGCGATGGCGATCAAACAGAGTCAGATCAGTTAGGCCGGAAGGTGAGAGCTTTGATTCCAGTTGAACACAATCCGTTTTTTTCATCATTTATCACCTGATCCTGCCCGGGAATTACCTTGCCCCACCCACTCTAAAAACCGCATGGCCTTAACCCTGAGAGCTAAATGGCCGCCTTTCGGGTGGCACAAGTCCATTGACTGAATAATCACCAGATTTCAATTATTTCATACCAAAATCCCATCTTTTTTTCCGGTGGATGCACCAGGTCTTACAAATATTTCCGATAACCCCATGGCCCGGAAATATTTGTAAGACCTGCGGGGGCACCTGGATTTTCCTGAAAAACTCATTATTTCAATATGTTGCAAATCAAAGGCAGGGTTTTTTTGGGGTTTTTTCTTTTCCCTGGTTCTTCACGAACAGCCAGGAGCTATTCTAACAGTCTGAAAATATTACGAAAAACAAGGTTGGCACAACCGTTGCCATATAACAAAGGCAACAATGGGAAACCGAGGAACGCAACCATTTACGGAAAAGGTGGGCTCATGACTTTCCCAGCCAATACTCAACCTTTTGCCATGACCCGCAACGCCTGCACAACCTGCTCCTCCCTGGGTGCGGTCATGGCTTTTGCCGGAGTCGAAAATTCCATCTGCCTGTTGCACCGCTCCCAGGGCTGCAGCACCTTTATCCGCCGCTACCTGATCGGTCATTTCCGTGAACCCATGGATATCGCCAGCAGCAATTTTCATGACTCTTCGGCGCTTTTCGGGGGCAGGAGTAATCTCTTTGTTGCCCTCGATAATGTTATCAACCAGTACCGGCCCTCCACGATCGGCATCGTGCCCACCTGTTTGGCGGAGACCATCGGGGAGGATCTCAAGCAGCTTTTACACGAGTACCGCAAAGAGCGTGACCAAAATTCATTGCCAGCCCTTGTAGCCGTTTCCACACCCAGCTATCAGGGCACCCACGCCGATGGTTTTTCTTCTACTGTACGGGCAATGATCGAGTGTCTGGCTGAGGATGGGGCTGTGGGGGACAGCCTCGTCCTCCTGCCAGGCATGGTTTCGCCCGCGGACCTTTGCTATCTGAAAGAAGTCCTGAGTGATTTCGGCATTGCCGGCACGGTGCTGCCGGCCTCGCGCTACCTATTCCAGGGGGCACATCCCCCGGTTTTTAAACGGGTGGCCGACAAGAACAGGAAGTATTCACTGCGACCAGTTTTTAAAAGGAGTTTACATGAAAACGCCGGCCTACCGCATTCTCGTCTGCAACAGTTTCCTTTTCAGCGGCGAGCCCCAGGGGGTATCCGATAAACAGGGATCACCGGAGTTCCTGCCTCTCCTGGAAGAAGACATTATCGACGGCGGGCTTGATGCCCTGGTGAACACAACCGGTTGTTTCAAAGCTTGTGAACTGGGACCGGTTCTGGTGGATTATCCCAACAACTGGTGGTATGGCGAAATAACCGAAGACAAGATCCAGGAAATTTTCGATGTACTTGAAGATGGGAAAGTCGTAGGGGATTATCTCATCGCGTGCAACTGGCTATGACTTCCATCGCTGAAAAAAAGCGCCACATCTACCTCATCGATACCACGCTCCGTGACGGCGAGCAGGCGCCGGGAGTGGTTTTTTCACCATTTCAGCGCCTCCGCCTCGCCTATCTTCTTTCCGAGGCCGGGGTCAAGGAACTGGAGATCGGCAATCCCGCCATGGGGGCAGAAGAGTGCCGGGTTATGGGCGAGATAGCCAAGCTGGACCTGCCCCTGAGGCTGACTGCCTGGTGTCGCGCCCGCAAGGAGGACATCGATCAGGCCTGCCAAACAGGCGTGGAAAGTGTTCACCTGTCATTTCCGGTTTCGTCACTTCACATTCGCATCATGAAAAGCTCGACCCGGAAAGTCCTCGAGTTGGCTGCCGAACTTATTCCATATGCGGCAAAACGTTTCGAATTCGTTTCCGTGGGGGCCCAGGATGCTTCACGGGCCGAGCGCCGCTTCCTCCACCGTTTCGCCAGGATTGCCCATCGGGCGGGGGCCAATCGTTTACGTCTGGCCGATACCGTTGGGGTCTGGAATCCTATTCAGGCACGCAGCGCCTTTGCCGCACTTAAGAAAAAAGAGCCTGGTCTGGAGCTGGGTTTCCACGGCCACAACGATCTTGGCATGGCCACGGCCAATGCCGTGGCGGCTATTCTCGGAGGAGCGAATTCGGTTGATGTCACGGTCAACGGACTTGGCGAGCGAGCGGGCAATGCCCCTTTGGAGCAGGTTGCCATGGCTCTCAAGGTTTCCCTCGGGCTGGAGATGGAGTTCAACCATAACCATCTCAACAATCTCTGTCGTGAAGTGGCCCAGATCTCGGGACGGTCGATTTCCGCGGATCGTCCCCTGGTCGGAAGTGCGGTTTTCAGCCATGAAAGCGGTGTGCATGTGAAGGGAATCCTTTTTGACCCTTCCAGTTATGAGGCCTTTCCACCACAGTCGGTGGGGCGGGTGAAGCGTGAAATAATAGTCGGCAGGCATTCGGGCCGGGCCGCTCTGCGCCATACCCTCAGCCGTTACGGCCTCACTCTCGACGAAGCGGCCCTGTCTCGTCTCAACAGCGAGGTCCGTTTCAAGGCCGAGAGGCTTGCACGCTCTTTGTCGGAAGAGGAACTGCTGGTGCTGGCCCAGAAGGTCAGCGTTGAACAGATCCGTGACAGAAGACACCAGTGATCATACGGGTTTAAAAGCGGGACGAACCGCTGGTTGCACGAGGTTGCTGTGAGTTTACGGTGGGGTCTCCCAGCAGCCGGATTGAGCTGATTCTCTGGTTTCCAAAAGCCGAAAGGAGGTTGTGAACCCGGGGAAACAGGCCGTCCTTGTGGATTTTTCTTGGAATGTAATCTTGGGGCGCCAGGTGGCAATGGCACCAAGGGAGCTGGTTCACTCCTCACCAGCCCCCATTTTTTTTGCGGGCCTGGCTTAACGCACAGCGGCATGATTCGTTTTCGGAGGAGCAACCCTGGCGCCACCTCTTTTCCCAGTGAAGAAAGGCCGTTCAGAATTGCCAAGTTTAACAATTGACCCTATTGTCAAAATCAGACAGAAATTCCCTGTCATTCCCGGGAAATATTAGCAGGCATCACCCGGAACCCCGACAATGGCCGAGACGACTCTGGTATGTATGGGCCGGGCTGCCGGGATATGGCTGAAAGCCCGGATTATTTTTTCCGAAGGGATGGGTTTGTTTTTCAGTTCGTTTCTGATGTCTTTGAGTCTCAGCGGTTTAACGCGTCTTCTCTGGGTCAATTTTTCATACCAGCAGTCACGGATCAGATCCAGCCAGGCTTCCGCCAGTGCATCAAGGTCAGGGCGTTCCTCCTCATTGGCTGGAATGCCCAGCAGCCCTTTGGCCGTTTTAATGACCGCAGTGCGGTCATGGTCCTGTTCCCGGTCAGCCTGATTGAGGTAGTGGCTCAGGATCATATCCATTTCCTCCAGGGCACGCCGCTTTTTGCGGGGCAGCAGCAGTTCCTCCGTCTCCAGCACCCGGCACAGAAAGCGCTCTATGAGCTCGGATGCCTGTTTGTCCATCGGACGTGGCTCCATATCCTCACCCAGAAGTTTTCTCAGAGCTGTTGCAACATCTTCAAGATGAGTGACGGGGTTGCCTTTTAAGCTCTCAAGGAGAATCCATTTTGGCGCGCCATGCTCGGCGCCGGCAATGGCCAAAAATGCCCAGGGTTTTCTGGCCCGTACGAGGCTGACCGTGGAGACAACCCTGGCTTTGGAATTTCTGACCTGTTCAAAAACATCCGCAGGGACCAGACCCTTTTCCGGGTCAACAAGTTCTCTGACCGGTTGAAAGGCGTCGCGCAGCCCATCCCATGTTTGTCCTTTGCGTGCCATTTCTTCAAGCTGCTCGATCATTTCTTCGGCTGTTGCCGGGCCGCTCCCCCGAATCTCTTCCGGAACCAGATCCTCAGGCAGGTCAAGGTTAGAGCCGAGGATTTCTTTTACCTCGGTGTAGCGCTCAAAAAACCTTTTATCGGCTTTCAATGAAAAGGACTCACTGTCTTTCGGCCACCAGACCTCGATCTTTTTGTGGGGACTGTTCATCCTGTCCACCCGGCCGACGCGTTGTTCGGCGATGCGTATGACGCTCGGCATATCCAGCAGCATTACCGCCGAGGCCTGCTGCAGATTCAGCCCCTCGGACATGGCATCCGAACATAAGGCTATAATGTTTTCGGCTTTTGACCCCAGCGCGAAGAACTGGTTGACTTTTCTTCGCTGGCTTTCCTTCGTCCCCGTGGCGACAATAACTTCACAGGCTGAAAATTCCTCAACAATGAGGTTTCTGATTATTTCGAGGGTGATGAGGCAGCTGTCGAAAGCGATGAGCAGCGGATGTTTTTCGGCAAGGGCAATCAGTTTCCGGGCCTTGGAACGCTCCCGGCAATCGCTCATCCGATCGGCCAGAGCCAGAATCTTGCTGTAGATGTTCACCTCATCCAGGACGGCCTTGCCGTGTTCGCCGGGGTCGGTCAGCCAGATCGGAAGTTTGTCTTGCAAAGAGCTTTTTTGGACCTGGCCGGCACTCTCATGGAGATGTCCCAGAACATTTCCGGTTTCTTCGTTCTTGATCTGTTCATCAATGTGAAACTGTTTCTTTGCCGCCGCTGTCCCTAACAGGTGCTCTATCAGAGCGGCCTTTGAGGAGCGCAACCGCGACATCAGGTGGTAAAGCGCCAGGCCTTTGGCTCCCCGGAGACGCCCACGGATGTAGGAATCCTCATCGATAACCTTTTTTAGGGCCTCCGGTACTTCCACACCGGAGCGCAGATTGACCAGGCCCTTCAGTTCTGTGGCTAGCTCACGGATTTCGGCAGCTATCTTTTGATCGTCAGCCGTTTCTCCAGTCGCATAGGTTTTCGAGCGGTGCTCCGGATAGCGGCAGGTTTTCCCGAAATCATCGCGATAGGCAGCCGGGTTCTCATCGACCATGGCATTGAGCATAGTTTTGGTGCGCCGCAATGTGAAACGCTGAACCTCTTTCTGCATTTCCATGCGTTCGGCCTGCGTGGTGGCAAAGCTGCCTCCCTGGTGGCCCAGCCGTCTGGCCAGGCTGTCAAAAAGACGCAAGGCCGAATCTTCCAGGTTGTCCGCGCCGAGAAGATCGACAATCATGAGCAGATCGCGGACTCCTTTGTTGATGGGAGTTGCAGTGAACATCACCACCACGTCTGCCATATTCCCCAGCAGGCCGCGGGTGCGGGAGGATTTCTGGTTGAGGAAGTTATGCGCCTCGTCTATGGCCAGGGATTGCGCCCGGCGGATGACCTGGATGACGCTTTCGTGTTTCTCCGAACCCTTGTGACTTAGAACCCCGTGGGACAGGGGCGACAACTGCAGACCGCACTCGATGGCTTCGTCTTTCCAGGCGTTGGCCACGTTTCCCGGTGGGCAGACCAGGGCCGTCATGTCCTTGCGCATGCGGCCGGTGCTCCAGATGCGATCCATTACGGCGCGCAGCAGGTGGGCACCCATACGGGTTTTGCCCGAGCCGGTGGCATCAGCGATAAGGACGCTGCCGACATTCTCGACCATCCACATTGCCTGGGCGATACCGGTTTTCTGGGAGGGCCAGAGTTCACGTCCGCCCACCCCCAGATGGGTTCTGATGTATTTGGTGGCCCAGTCTCCTTCCAGCAGCTCTCCGCAGGCCCGCCCCAGGGCCTCCTGCCAGGAAACGACCTTCAGCAGTTGGTTTAGCAGGTCCATGAGATAGGGATTGTAATCTTCGCCCAGTTCCCAGTAGTTGTTTGCGATGTTGCAGGCTTCGCGGTAACGTTTCGGTTCTTTCTGAATTTGAAAACGGGCGTTGGCTTCCAGCTGGCGCTGCATCCCGGTATAGCTGAAATTACTGGAGCCCAGGGTCACAGCTTCGTCGGCAACAAAAATCTTGCTGTGAAGTTTCCGCTTTTCGTCCTTGATAAAGCGGCTTTGCAGGCGACCGCTTTCGATCATTTCCCTGACCTGGACGATTTTATAGCAAAGGCGCAATGAAATCCCGGCGTTCAGCCAGTAATCGATGACCTCCTGCGGCAGGGTTTTCTCTTTCAGGCTGTAATCCGAACGGCGGGCCGGGGAGGGCTCGCTGCCGATGAGCAGGCGGATGGAAGCCGGAATGTTTTCCGGGAGGTCGGCGACGAAATCGATAATGTAATCCAATGAGGTGAACCCGGTGATAACGAGAGGCGAGGAGCTGCCGGACAGATCCTTGAGGACGATATCCTCGACACGGGTGGATTTGAAGTTGAAGGGGAAACGTTCGGCCTCGGGCCAGTCTTCAACCCTGCGGAGGTTGGCCTGGATATCCACGTCATCGTCAAAGAAGCTTATTTGGCCGTCGGATTTCAATAGGTTGACCTAAAAAACCGTAGAGTAAGTTGAGCTGAAAAACAACCGGTTTTTCAACATTCACCATCAGGCCGGGGCACTGAAATCTCTCTCTCCCGGCTGTTGACATCATGACAGTAGTATAGCGAACCGCAATTCTTTTCGGTAGGAAATTCAGGCGCATAGATACTGCTTTGGGATTAACCCCCCTGTGCCCGGAATTCTCCTGCATGTGGCAACGGTACTTACGGGAGCTGGCTTTCTCATCCACCACGCCTGTTTTTTATTTTAGAATTAGGGACCATCATGCCTGAATTTTGTTTAACGCGGAAAAAATAGGTTTGGGGTCCCCCTGTTTCCGATCTATTACCGCTGTGCTTGAGAAACCTTTTGACGATCCCTTTCAACAGGAGTAAGTTAGAAATGTTTAAACCTGATGGGTTTGCCTGAAGGACGGAATGGTGAAAGAACCCGCTGATAAAAAAGCTCACTTAAAAAGAATTTCAGACCGCTGTTGTCGGCATAACGCAGACCAGCGGTTTTTTGTTTTTGCCTGCTCAGGTGGAAAAAAATCGGGCAGGGCTGGCATGCAATGATGCAAAATTGGAACTGGGGAGTGGCCCTAGTTTCTGAAAGGCATGTAATTTTAAGGCGCTAGATGTGAAGCTGAGCATCTGTATGTTTGATAGGAAAAGGCAGCTTTGCTGTCCTGTTTTTTCCCTTAGCACCTGCAAACTTTACGCGGGGAACTAGTTGAATTTAAACAAATCGGGCTGACCTTTGCGCAATATAATACGGAAAGTAGTCCGTCTACATTATGTTCGGCGTCACTTCAGTGCTGATAATCAAATAGGGGTTCAAAGATGGTTGATTCGGAGCATCCCCAACGACCCCTTGCGCCTTTGGGGTGCATTGAGCCACATGCGCCGCTTTTAAGCAGGCCCTCGTTCGACCAATTGTTGTACAAGGTCATTACCGTCGAAAACCTATTGCGCTCGGTTGTTGGCAACTATCTCCACTTTAACCGCGTAGACAGCTACTCAGATTTTCCAAACGCTGATGAAAACGATGGACGTCAGTTGCCAAAAGATCAACCGGCCAATAATTATGCAAGGTTTCAGCTGGCCCCTGATTTTTCTGCGGCTCACTACTACGACTTATGCAGGGAAAGAACCTATGCCTGCTGCTTCTCAATCGTGAATTCCGCATATATCTGGAGTAACTATGCCAATGGGAGTGAGCAGGGAAAAGCCTGCGTCGTGTTCGAGTTCGGGAAGTTGCGGCCCATGCTCAATCGCACATTGAACCTGGAAAATGCTGCCCTTCTTTACGAGGGCAATTTCTGTCGCCAGATATTCTCAATAAATTACGGTTTGGTTGACTATGTTGATTGGGATGCACACCAAACAAATACGCAGTATCTTTCGAATCCAATCGTTTACACTTATCTCAAAGATGCTGATCGTTTCCGTGAAGAAAAAGAGTTGCGCATTTCCCTATCCGCGATTGGCATTGGTAACTTCGCACTAAAGGACGGCACACTGATGCAATTTCCACCGTCCTTGCAACTTGGTTTCGATTTTCGAGAGGCAATTGCGACTAAAACAATTCGGGGAATCCTGCTTGGCCCGGATGCAGATTCTGGTTTCCTTACGCGCGAGTTGGCCAAGCTTCGTATTAAAACTGCCTTGGGGCCAGCAAACTCATGATGCCGAACCAGCCAACTCATGATGCCGAACCAGCCAATCAACCGGAGCGATTTCCTCGGCTCATTTCCCGAAAAGCGCGCTACCAGTTTTGCCTGAGCCACGCGCCCGGTTATCTCAAACGTTAAATGTAGCAATGGGGTCAAATCTTTAATATTGACAAGCGAGATGTCGACAATTGAGATTTGACCCCCAAAGCTCGTTCTTAGAAAGGGCGAAATACATAGGCCGTGAGCCGTTCTTCAAAAATTTTTGGGACAGGGAAGGAAGGAACAAAGGGGTCAGGACTGCAAGAATGTAAGTTAAATGATTTTTCTTCCATCTTGCAATCTTGCAGGCCTGAACCTTAGATCTGCTTTTTCTTTCCATAGGGACTGAGCCGGGGGCGGTTCAGTTTAACGAACTTTTTTCGGCGGCGAACGCCGTAAAAACTCTAATTCGTTATAATTTGAGGGCTTATGATGAAGCATAATAAAAGGCTGAGATCAGCAATTTTAGAAGTTGTCCAAAATCAAATTGAACTAAATGATCCTCCCGAAACGAAAGCAACTTTAGACCGTCTCATTTCTGAAGGGTTTTCAGAAAGTAAAGCAAAAGAACTTATCGGCAGTGTCGTTGCTGCTGAAGTTTTTGAAGTTCTGAAAAACAGTAGGGAATTTGATAAAGAAAGATTTGTAATTGCGTTGAAAAGGCTCCCAGAAATCCCCGGGTAACGGCAAATGAACCAAACGGCGGGGTCAAAGGAGTCAAAAGGGTCAAAGGGGTCAGGCACGCAAGAATGTAAGTAAAAAAATTTTTCTTCCATCTTGCCTTCTTGCAGGCCTGACAATTAGCAGGGTGCGTTTATCTCAACGGTAGGTTTCTTTCATATGAAAAATTATGCACAATAATTAAGGAGAAATTGTATGTATCCTGAATCCGTGAGAATACAATCGTAAAAACTTCTCGCGAATATTATTAAACAGCTGATTTTATTAGTAAATTATGTTATTATTC
>JAFGRU010000054.1 GCA_016934985.1 Deltaproteobacteria bacterium | reverse complement strand
TTACCTATTTTACTACAGAAGATGATGCTTTTGTTTATTTATTTCAGTATTTTAGGTTGTTTTTCTGTCTGCGAAAGTTGAGTTATTAAAATTTAAAATTTTTCAGGGATGAAATGTCCGAACGTGCTATTGGAATATTCGATTCAGGGGTTGGCGGTTTAACCGTATTCAAGGAAATTGAGCGCCTTCTGCCTGGCGAGGAGCTGGTTTATATCGGGGATACGGCCAGGGTTCCTTACGGGTGTAAGAGCCCGGCGACGGTAGTCCGTTATGCCTTGGAAGCGGCCAATTTTCTTCTCGATCAAGAGGTGAAAATGCTGGTGGTGGCATGCAACACAGCTTCTTCCACTGCACTGCCGGTTTTGGAAGAGCGTTTTCGCATTCCGGTGGTTGGCGTGATTGGGCCGGGAGCCAGAAAGGCTGCGGCCGTCACCCGTAACGGCCGGGTTGGTGTCATTGGTACCATGGCTACGGTCAAAAGCGAGGCTTATACCCGTGCCATTCACGCCCTCAATCCGGATATCCAGATTTTTTCCAAACCCTGTCCGCTTTTTGTCCCTTTGGCTGAAGAGGGTTGGGGGGACCATCCCGTGGCATTGATGGTGGCCAGGGAGTATCTGGAGCCCTTGGCTGCTGAGAATGTCGACACCTTGGTTTTAGGCTGCACGCATTATCCGATTTTAAAAAATACTTTGCGTAAGTTTCTTGGCGATGGGGTGCGTTTGGTTGACTCTGCCCAGGAAACCGCCCAGACGGTTTCCCGTTTATTAAAAAGCGACGACCTCTACCGGTCAGGCAAGCCTCGGCCTCCCCGTTTTTTTGTCACCGACAGTTGCGAAAATTTTGAAAAGGTGGGCGGTTCTTTTCTGGATCGGCGTCTCGACGGGGTGCAGGAAATTCAGCTGGGATTCATGTAAGGCGGAGTTCTTCTTCAAAGTAAGGTCTAATTGCCAGGGGAATTCTTCGTTATGATATTATAGATGGGGAGGTTGGCGATGAAAAAAGTGTCCAAAAACAAGCTGCTGCTTTGGGCTTTCCTTCTGATATTTCTGGTTTTCGGGTTTTTGGTCGGCCGCAAGTATGTTGTCAAAGGTCCGCCCCATGAACCACAAGTCGTTCGCCAGGAAGAGGCTCCCCGGCAAGTCAGAGAGGTTATCCTTTATTTTGGTACCCATGACGGTAATAAGTTGATTCCGGAGTCCCGTGAGCTGATAGATTGTATGGATCAAGGAAGCTGTATCCAGGCAACGGTTCAGGCCCTCATCAACGGACCGGTCGGCGATCTGACGCCCGTTTTCCCCTCTCACACCGTGCTCCTCGGGGTGACGGAAAAACAGGGCACAGCCGTGGTTAACTTCAGCCGGGAACTGCAACAGGGCCACCCCGGCGGCAGCGCTTCGGAGCTTTTGACGGTCTATGGTCTTGTCGATACCCTGGCCGCTAATTTTCCTTTTATTCGCCAAGTCAAGATTCTGATCGAGGGCCGCGAAATCGAGTCTCTTAAAGGACATGTCGATCTGAGCAAACCCGTACCGGCGAATTTCGGTTTTACTTTGTCGGGTGAGAGTGAAGTGCCTGCCGGTGGTTTGCCCGAGGCGCCAGCCACTGAGGAAGAGGGCCGGGAGCGATGAGAGATTTTCGGCGGGCAATACAAGAGGGAATTCTCGTTCTCGACGGTGCCATGGGCACCATGCTGCAGGAGCGCGGCCTCAAGCCGGGCGGTTGTCCTGAGGAGATGAACCTCAATGCTCCCGAGGTGGTCGAAAGTGTACACCGGGACTACGCCGAGGCCGGAGCCGATATAATTGTCACCAATACTTTTGGCGGCACAAGCATCAAGCTGGCCCATTACGGTTTGGAAAACCGGGTCTTTGATGTCAATGCCCGGGCTGTGGAGATTGCCCGGCGCGCTGCCGGAGCCGGTCGCTTTGTCGGGGCTTCCATGGGGCCCACGGGCCGCTTTCTCGAACCCATCGGGGATGCCGGATTCGATGAGATGGTGGATATCTTCGGGGCTCAGGTCAAGGCTTTTGCTGCTGCCGGGGCCGATCTCATCACCCTGGAAACCTTTCTCGATATCAAAGAGCTGCGGGCTGCCGCAATTGCCTGTAAGGAGTTTTCCACCCTGCCGGTCATGGCCATGATGACCTTCGAGGACAACGGCCGCAGTGTTCTAGGGACCTCCCCGGAGGCTGCCGCCGTGACTCTGGAAGCGCTGGGAGTCGATGTCGTCGGTTCCAACTGTGGTCTGGGTGTCGAGGGCATTCTCGAGCTTCTGGAAAAGATGCGCTCTGTTACCTCGTTGCCGCTAATTTCCCAACCCAATGCCGGATTGCCGGTCCTGCGGGACGGGCAGACCATTTTCCCCGGAACTCCCGAAGAATTGGTGGTCTTCAATGATCGTCTGGTTGAAATCGGGGTGCGGGTGTTCGGCGGCTGTTGTGGCACTACACCTGCCCATATTCGTCGTCTGAAAGAGGATATTGCCGGGCGTGACACTGTGTGGGCCCCGCCGCCCAGGAAAACCTTCCTGTCGAGTCGCACCAGCGTGGTTGAAATCGGAGGGGATGCTCCCTGTGCCATTATTGGCGAGCGAATCAACCCGACGGGCAAAAAACGTTACAGCCGGGAACTTCTGGAAGGGAAAACAGCCTATATTCGGGAAGAAGCCAAAAACCAGAGCGAAGCGGGCGCCCATCTTCTCGATATCAACTGCGGTGCCCCGGGGGTGGATGAGGTTGCTGCCATGGAGAGGGCTGTTTTTGCTGCTACCGGCGCCAGCACCTTGCCCCTGGTTCTTGATTCTTCCAATCCGGAAGCTTTGGAAAAGGGCCTCAAAGCGGCTGACGGCAAAGTCCTCATCAACTCCGTTTCCGGTGAAAAAAAGAGCTTGGATAAGATTCTTCCCCTGGCCAAAAAATATGGTGCCGCGGTGATTGGTCTCTGTCTGGACGAAAGCGGAATTCCCGAAACCGGCGATGGCCGTTTTCAGATTGCGGAAAAGATTCGCAAGGCCGTATGCGCAGAGGGGCTTTCACCTCGAGACCTGATAATCGATTGCCTTACCATGACTGTTTCCGCCGAGCAGGACCGCGCAATGGAGACCCTTAAAGCGGTGCGCCAGGTGGGGACCGATTTGGATTTGGCGACGGTCCTGGGGGTCAGCAATATTTCTTTCGGTCTTCCCTTGCGGCCGGTTATTTCCTCGGTTTTTTTCGCTATGGCTATGGAAGCGGGGCTTTCCGCCGCTATTATCAATCCCAAAGATGAGCGCATGATGGATGCTTACCGCGGGGCTATGGTCCTTCTCGCCAGGGATAAGCGCGCAGAAAAGTATATCAGTGCCTATCAGGATGTGAATTTAACCCCGCCCGCGTCGCCGGCGGTTTCGGCTCAGGATATGGGCATCAGGGAAAAGCTTGGCAACGCCGTCATTCAGGGGGACAAAGACGGTGTGACCATTCTTGTTGAGAAGGCCTTTCAGGAGGGACTGACTTCCATGGAGATCAGCAACGAAGGTTTGTTGCCTGGCCTGGAGGAGATTGGCCGGCGTTTCGGTGCCAATCAGGTGTTTCTGCCCCAGGTCATGCTTTCAGCCGAAACCATGCAGGTCGCCTTCAGGCGCATCAAGGAGGAGATGAAGGGGCAGGCCGGTAAAAGCCTTGGGAAGGTCCTTATGGCCACGGTTGAGGGGGATATTCACGATATTGGCAAGAATATTGTATGTACGCTGTTGGAAAACCATGGATTTGAAGTTATTGACCTTGGGAAAAATGTTCCCAGTCAGCGCATTCTTGAGCAGGCTTTGCAGCACCAGGTAGATATTGTCGGTCTTTCAGCACTGATGACCACCACCCTGGAACAGATGCGAAAAACAATTGAACAACTCAAAGCCGAGGGTATCAGGGTCTTAACCATGGTTGGCGGAGCGGTTGTCACGGCAGAATATGCAGCTTCCATAGGCGCGGATTTGTATGCCGCGGATGCCCTGGAAGCGGTTAGCCGGCTAAAAGAAACGGTATTCAGGAAAGAAAGCGGGAACTGATTTCCCGGCACTGGTATTTTTTTGTGAGAGGTTCAGATGATAACCGGTTTTAATCACAACTTTACTTATCAGGAACTCAAACTTCACATCCAGACCGAGGATTGCGGCATCAAAAAACCGCGCATTGAAACTCATCTTTTCCGGGATGGAACAATTGTAGCTACCCGCAAAACTTCCTATGATGATATCCTCAAAGTTGATGACCTGGACAAGGTCGTTGAGGAGTTGATGAAAGACCAGCACCGCGAAATGCTGCGTTGCCTAAAAAATGGTGATTACGACAAAACCCTGGGTGTGACCCGGGCAAAACCGGATGAAGCGGATGAGAGCCTGGCTGGCTTGCCCGAAGAGTTGGAACTCGATCAGCTTGCCTTGGATGCTTTAGCACCGGACGCCTCAACGGCGGTCTCCGGGAGGGGGTCAGCTGAGAAAGCTGAGCCGGAGGATATTATCGAGGAATTGGAACTGGTGGAGGCTGACCTTATTGAAACTGAGGAACAGGCCGAAAACGTAGAGGGGAAAACCGAAAAAGCCCCATTGACCTTGGAAGAGGTGGTCATGAAGTACTTCCTTGGCGAGTCGGGAAAAGGGCTTAAAAATTAAATCTCCAAGCTTTTCTGATTATAAAAAAATATTTGTTCTTTCTGGCCTCCTGCGGGAGGCTTTCCAATTCTCACCTTTTAGAGGGAAAAGTTTCCTCACCTCGATCTGTTCGGTGCTAAAATTCTGCCCGGTATTACCCGCCATATTGCGGTTGTGACAAATCGTTGTGAAAGCCAACAGGCAGCACAAGTGTTTTTTTTGCTTTGGAAAGTGTGTTTTGTCTCCGGATAGTGCGGTTTTTTGTCTTTTGCTGAATAGTATTTGAAAATCTTCGGAATATTTTAACTTTTTCTTGAAATTAAAAGCGGTTTCTATTTATAAGATTAAAAATTCTAAAAAATAGATGGTGAAACAGGTTTAATGTTTCTGGTAAGATTGTATATCAGGGTAAATAAAAGCAGTTTTAGCCACGGACAGGGTTCATGGTGAATAACAAAATTTTGATTGTCGACAGTGATTATTCGGTTCGTTCCTCGCTTTCCGAATCCCTTCTCAAACAGGGTTATGAAGTGGCATCCCTCTCTTCTGGCGAAGATTGTCTGAGGAAGTTACGCAAAGATGATTTTGATCTGATTCTTCTCGACATTGATTTTCCCGGCACGGATGGTATTGAAACCCTCATTCGGATTAAAGAAAAAAATCCCGAAACGGCGGTAATCATGGTTAGTGCCGTTGGTGCCCTCGAAACGGCCGTTGAGGCCATGAAGCAGGGGGCTTTTCATTATCTCAGCAAACCCTGCAATCAGGAAGAGCTGTTTCTTCTGGTGCGAAAGGCCCTCCAATCTCTGGAGGTCGACCGCAAACTTGCAGGTCTTGAACTCATGAGAGGGCAGAGCTCAGGCATCAAAAATATTATCGGTGAGAGCTCGCAACTCAAGGAAGTCCTTTCTCTGGTCGAGAGGGTCGCTCAAAGCGACAGTTCTACAGTGCTGATTCAGGGGGAAAGCGGCACCGGCAAGGAATTGGTGGCCAAGGCGATTCACTTCGAAAGTCAGAGGGCCGACCAACCTTTTCTGGCCATAAACTGTTCGGCCGTTCCGTCCAATCTTCTGGAAAGTGAGCTGATGGGTTATGAAAAAGGTTCTTTTACCGACGCCCGAACCCGTAAGAAGGGGCTTTTTGAAATTGCGGACGGTGGCACCTTGTTTCTTGACGAAATCGGCGAGATGGATATCCTCATGCAGGCCAAGTTGTTGCGCCTGCTGGAGGAACGCTCTTTTCGCCGTATTGGCGGCACCACCAATATCCACGTCGATGTCCGGATCGTTTCCGCCACAAACCAGAATCTGCTGAAAGCGGTTGAGGAGAAGCGCTTTCGCAAGGATTTATTTTATCGCCTGAATGTTCTTCCCTTGGTAATTCCTCCATTGCGGGACCGCAAAGAGGATGTCCTGCCGTTGATCAACCATTTCATCGCCCATTTTAACCGGGAGATGAGACGGAACGTTCAGGGTCTTTCCACTCTGGCAGAAAAATTTCTGGTCGAATACGAGTGGCCTGGAAATGTCCGGGAGTTGCGCAATGTCGTGGAACGAGCCATGATTTTGGAGGATTCCCGGGAAATCATGCTTGAGCATCTCCCCCGTGAGATTATCGAAAAGACCGGCGGTGCCCGCAGCGGCGCTTTAAATTTCAAAATCCCGGCCGAGGGAGTGGATATCGAGGATGTGGAGAGGGAACTTATTCGCCAGGCTCTTGAGCTTTCCAAAGGGAACCAGTCTCACGCCGCCCGCAAACTTCACCTCGGCATCGACGCATTTCGCTACCGGATGAAAAAGTTCGGTTTTTTGTGATTTTTTACCGCAGAGAAAAACATAAAAAGCTGTTCTAAGATGCTTAAACCGGGAACAGAAAACTGCCGACCTGATAGATGATGAAGGCCAATACCCAGCCCAGAGCCAGGGTGTAGGCGACCGTGAAAGAGGCCCAGAACCAGGAGTTGGTTTCTTTGCGAACCGCCCCGATGGTGGCAACGCAGGGGATGTAGACCAGACAGAGGACCATAAAGCCGTAGGCAGTGACCGGGGTGAAGTGCTGGGAAATGGCGGCAGCAAGGGTTTGATCGCCGGCGCCATAGAGGGTGCCGAGGGTGCCGACCACGACTTCCTTGGCCAGAACACCGAAAACCAGGGCCACGGTGGCTTGCCAGTAGCCGAAGCCAAGGGGTTCAAGAAGCGGCGCAAGCAGAGAGCCTATGCGGCCGATAATGCTTTGTTGACTGGCGTATTCCACCCCCAGGGGCATGCTGGCCAGAAACCAGACCACGATGACGGCGAGGAAGATTACCGTTCCCGCTTTTTTAACGAAAATGAAACAGCGGTGCCAGGCGCTGAGAAGAATGCTCTTCCAGGACGGTAGACGGTAGGGCGGCAGTTCCATGATCAGGGGTGCGGGTTCCCCTTTGAAGAAGAGCGATTTGAACAGTCGCGCCAAGGCCATGGCGAGAAGAATGCCGAGCATGTAGATGGAAAAGATGACGGTTCCCTGGTTTTTGGCGAAAAAGGCTCCGGCAAAGAGGATATAGATGGGTAGCCTCGCGGCGCACGACATCAGGGGACTGATGAGGATGGTGATGATCCGGTCCTTGGGGTTTTCCAGGGTTCGGGTTGCCATGATGCCTGGTACGTTGCAGCCGAAGCCGACCACCATGGGGATAAAGGATTTGCCGTGCAGCCCCATGGCGTGCATGATCTTGTCCATGACAAAGGCGCCGCGGGCCATGTAGCCAGACTCCTCCAACAGGGAGATGGCCAGGTAGAGAAAGAAGATGATGGGGATGAAAACCATGACCGATCCGACCCCGCCGATAATGCCGTCCTGAACCAGGGAAGAAAGCCAGGCAGGGCCTTCA